>NZ_JAILWL010000307.1 GCF_025698965.1 Roseibium sp. | reverse complement strand
CCTTCCACTGCCGAAGCGGTTCAATGCAGCCATGACCGAGAAGGCCTATGCCAATCTGCGTGCCCTTAACGAGGACTGGCATTACGGCAACAACTATTTGCTCACCATCATCCTGGAGAACTTTGACGAAATCGTCGATCAGGATCGCTTCCACGAAGTAATGAGGGAGTTTGTTTCGGTCTACGGACAGCCTGATGGCCAGAAGATGGGAGCCGACCGGACATAACCCGGCATCGCTGCACGCGAGTTTCCAGTGTGCGCGGTGTTCTCGTCATTCAGATGACAAATCTTTAATCCGCCAAGCCACCAAATTGCCCCGTTTCAGCCAGCCTATGTGTCCGTTTGGGCACTAGGAAGGACATGTAAATGGCGGCAATTTTCGATCTGTTTGACTGGGCTGCACCGCAATCGGTGGATATCGATACGGTTGTCCTCAGCGAATGGGATGGTGGGGCCTCTGTCTCGGTCATCGTAAAAAATACAGGTACTGAAACCTTGCAGGACTGGGCGCTGGCCTTTGAGGTTCCGGGCGAAATCAATTACGTCTGGGATGCCAGCATCGACCATGAAGGCGTAATTGCAATCGCAACGCCTGATGTACTCAAGGAGGAAATTGCGCCAGGCGAAGCATCCGCCTTTGGGTTCAACATTCTGCTCGGTCCGGAAGGCTGGGAAGAACCGCAATTTCAGTTTGGCCAACTGACAGAAAACGGCAGCGGCTCGCCGGAGCCCGATATACCAGGTGTGGAAGAGCCCGACCCTGATCCGGCCCCCGCTCCGACCCCTGATGCCGGCACCCCTCCTCCGCCGGCGGATAATCAAACTTCAGTATCCCATGACGTGGAAGTCTCGGTTATCTATGCCTCAACCTGGGCAACGGGGTTTTCGGCAAACATTCTTCTGGCCAATCCGACAACAGAGGAGATCACGCTATCCGAGATATTCTGGTCTCTGCCGGACGGTGTGACGATTGATGCGGTCTGGAATGCCGACGTGGCTGTTGTCGACGGCCTGGCGACATTCGTTCCAAATGACGGTTTTACGGTTATTGGAGCAGGCCAGGCAGTCAGCATCGGTCTAAACGCCTCTCATGACAGCGGAGAAACTGTAACCATCGATCCGACTGTCTACGTTCTGGGAACAACGACCCCGAACCAGCCAGATGAGCCAGATACGCCTAGCGACACGCCGGTGAGCGAACCCTGGGACGGCACGGCGCCGCTGAACCCGATCATCGGAACGCAGTCTATAGGTCCAGGTTACACGTTTACCGGTGAGAACGGTCTTGTCGAAACCGCCAAGGCCATCCGGGAGTCCGGGTCCAACATCTTGAAGATCGCGCTCGACCCGACACTCTACGGCATGTCGAGCCTTTACCAGTGGCAACCGGTCGAATTGCTGACGAAGAACGAGGCCTTCCAGGAAGTCCTTGCAATGGACTTTGACCATTATTTCTTCTGGTTGGAACGGTCAGGCCCCTGGGCGGACAATCTGGGCATCAGCCCCGAAGAATATGAACAGGAGTACAAAGTTACTTACGATCTGGCCCGACACCTTCTTGAAACTTTCGAAGGCACCGGCAAGACCTTCTATATCGGCAACTGGGAAACCGACTGGAACCTGCTGGAGTGGAATCCGACGATTGAAGATGTCAATGACACCCGCATCGACGGCCTCGTCGATTGGATCAACCTGAGGCAGGACGCTGTCGATCAGGCAAAGATGGACGTGCAGGCCGAGGGGGTCTCGGTCTTCCATTACCTTGAACTCAACCGCGTTGACGATGCGCGCACCAATAACTTCGAACGGGTCGTCAATGAAGTTCTGCCCAGAACCAATGTCGATCTGGTGTCATACTCTGCCTATGACGTGCTCTTGCGAGAAGAGAACATCGGCAACTTCAGCGAAGTCCTGGCCAGAAATCTCGACTACATCGCCTCTCTTCTCCCCGAGAAAGAAGGGCTGCCCTTCGACAAACGTGTTTTTATCGGTGAGTTCGGCTTCTATCTGAAATACATGACACCGGAGCAGCAATACGACCTGACGCTGGAGGTTCTCAAAGGTGCGGTGGAATGGGGAACGCCCTTTGCTCTGATCTGGCAGATGTACGACACCGCTGCAAATGAAGGCCTCTACCTGATCGGACCGGACGGACGGCCGACGGCGATTGCCTTGCTTCTGGAAGATTACAACCAACAGATGGCCGCCTGGTTCGACACTTTCCGGCAATCCAATGGCAGGTCACCAACCGACGAGGAAACCCGCATACAGGCTCTAAACGTGTTGAATCAGTTTCCGAGCAACACCGCCTAACTCGCATTGACACATGGACAATTTTCCCGAGGCGCCCTGACGTTGGCGTCCTCGGGAATTTTTGACTGTGTCCGAAATGGCTATTGCATCAAACGGAAACCTGCCTTAAGAACTTCATCCGTTAACCCTCAGGTCACGCGTTTGCGGCACTCTTGCAGGGTAACCGAGATTAAGACGACCAAAGGCCAAAGACAGACCCATGATCGCGGCACGCGACAATTCTGGTGTTTCTGAAACCGCGCTGACCCAGCGCGGCGGTCTCATTCTACTTGGCGATCTCCTCCTTCTTAGATGCCCCTGAGCGTCGGCAGCTCCGCGTTTTGACTAGCGGAACGGACACTTAGGGGAGATACTTCAAAAAACGCATCACGATAATCGGATCGCGCCTCGTTCTCGTTAATTCACTCTTTCACACAGAACGCCGATCCAAGCCTGGGACGAAACGACATGAACACCGCACCCGAGAAGGATCAGGTCCGCATCTTCGACACCACCTTGCGCGACGGCGAGCAATCGCCTGGCGCGTCAATGACTTTGGAAGAGAAGCTGCAGATTGCCGAAATCCTCGACGACATGGGCGTCGATATCATCGAGGCCGGTTTCCCGATTGCCTCCAATGGCGACTTTGAAGCGGTCAGCGAAATCGCAAGACGTTCGAGAAACTCCGTCATCGCGGGTCTCGCCCGTGCTATCCACGCCGATATTGACCGGTGCGGAGAAGCCGTGAAACACGCCGAAAAGGGTCGCATTCACACCTTTGTATCCACCTCTCCGATCCATCTGAAATACCAGATGAACAAGACCGAAGAACAGGTTCTGGATATCATCACCGACACAGTGACCCGTTCACGGAACCTGATTGACGATGTTGAATGGTCGGCAATGGACGCAACCCGCACATCGATCGAATATCTGTGCCGCTGCGTGGAAGCTGCAATCAGATGTGGTGCGACGACCATCAACTTGCCAGATACGGTTGGTTATGCAACGCCGGATGAGTACAAGTCCATGTTCGAGCAGATCCGCGAAAAGGTGCCGAACAGCGACAAGGCGATCTTCTCCGTTCACTGTCACGACGATCTCGGCCTGGCGGTCGCCAACTCGCTGGCGGGTGTTGAGGGCGGAGCCCGTCAGATTGAATGTGCCGTCAACGGCCTCGGTGAACGCGCGGGCAACGCTTCTCTGGAAGAAATCGTCATGGCAATCCGCACCCGTGGGGATGCCCTGCCCTACGAAACCCAGATCGATCCGAAATACCTGGTCCGCGCTTCCAAGATGGTGGCGGGCGCGTCCGGCTTTGCCGTTCAGTACAACAAGGCGATTGTCGGTAAGAACGCTTTCGCTCATGAAAGCGGCATCCACCAGGACGGCATGCTGAAGAATGCCGAAACCTACGAAATCATGCGTCCGGAAGATGTCGGCGTGAAAGCGACTTCACTGGTCATGGGCAAGCATTCCGGCCGTCACGCCTTCCGTGACAAGTTGCGCGAACTGGGTTTCGAATTGGGCGACAACGCCCTGCAGGACGCTTTCCGTCGCTTCAAGGATCTCGCCGACCGCAAAAAGCATGTCTATGACGAAGACATCGAGGCTTTGGTCGAGGATGAAATCAACATCCTGGGCGAAAGCACCAAGGTTATCGCCCTGACCGTGATCGCCGGCACCGGCGGTCCGCAGAAGGCGATCCTGACGATGGACGTCAACGGCCAGCACATCACCAAGGAAGCCACCGGCGACGGCCCGGTCGACGCGACCTTCAATGCGATCAAGTCCATCGTACCGCACGAAGCAACGCTCTCCCTGTATCAGGTACATGCAGTGACCGAAGGCACGGACGCACAGGCTGAGGTTTCCGTCCGCCTGGAAGCCGAGGGTCGCATCGCCACCGGAAAGGGCGCAGACACCGATACGCTTGTTGCTTCGGCACGCGCATATGTGTCTGCCATGAACAAACTGGCCCTGCGTCAGCAGACCAACAATCCGGGAGCGCTGCAGGCCGTTTAGGCCGAAGCCTCGCCTCCTGATTTGAAAAAGCGAAGGGCCGCATCTTGCGGCCCTTTTCTGTTTTACCGGCTATTTGCAGAGTTCACCGGAATACCTGACCAACCCTTGCAGGTCCTCAGGGTCGCGCAAATCCACAAGACCATAGCTGCTGAAGGAACCGCTGTAGTCCTCAAGCGTTCCCCTGCCTCGACCGTCCTGAACATCATAAGTGATTTCAATCATGTAACGACCTGGCTTGCCCGGGATTTCCGTCAAGATACCAAGATCTTTAGTATAGACCGCGCCACCGTCGGCCCGGCCGAAATAGTGCTCCATGTCCATCTCAAGGCCTGTTTCCGTTACCCGCTGCGCCAGGATCTTGCCGCTGGCATTGGTCACCGATCCCATCAGCGTCGCGGAAATGATCACCGGTTTCCCCTTGCCTTCCGAAAAGAAATTAGGAATTGCAACACCACCGACTTCCAGGCATTCGGCAGCCTGAGCTGAGCTCACCAAAAGAGTGAAGCCGGTCGCAAGTAGCAGTTTGCGCACAAACATCTTCATCATCATTCCTTCCACAAATTCACGAATGCTCAACCTTGCGCAACAAGATCAAGGAGTTGCTGATTGGTTCTGGCTTCACCATCGAGGTTCCAGGTGCCGTCAACGGTATGAACGACGTTGGAATAGATGCGTTCTCGCGGCAGCTTTCCCATCGCCGCGTCAGCGATAATGTCGGTGGCTTCCTTGAAAAAACCGACCTGAATATCACGATCGACCAAGGCAAATGACGGTGTCTTGCATTCAAGCCACACTCCTTCGGCAGGGTCTCCTCCGACAAGAGTGCCGTTTTTGGGGAGTGGCTGGATCTGCATAGTGACGTTCGGGGTCATCACGGCATTCCCGGCAAGTCCATGCCATTTCAAAAATGCGTCCGTAATCATGCGCCCGGCCCTGAGCCCGGCTTCAGGCGTCAGCAGTCCTTCGGTGTAATTCAGTGTAAGTGGCATTTTGAATTTCCTCAGATTGATTCAAAAATATAACGTTCGTTATATTTAATGACACACCCTACATATGTAACGGTCGTTATGTTTTCAAGAATTATATTACGACCGTTATCTATGTTGAGAAAAACGATTATGAAACAACAGCTTCGTAAAGCGGAAACGCATAACGCCCTGGTATCTGCCTCCAGCCGGGCCTTTAGAAAGCAAGGCTATTCAGGTGTCGGAGTGGATGCGATTGCCAAAGCTGCCGGCGCCACTTCGGGGGCTTTCTATGCTCATTTGGGGTCCAAGGACGGAGCGTTTCATGCCGCTCTCGAGCTTGGATTGAACGAAGTCCTCGAAACCGTTCCCGATTACCAAAAGCGCCACGGTAAGGACTGGCCGGAAGCTTTTGCTCACTACTACCTGGGAGCCACGCACCGCAAGGACCTTGCCTGCGGCTGCGCAATGACCGCCATGTCTCCCGATGTCGTGCGCGCACCTGAAGAAACGCGCGCACTCTATGATCAGAAGATGAGTGAAATTGCCAATCTCATCTCCCATGGCTTGAGTGGGGCAAGTGACCAAGAGCGGATTACAAAGGCCTGGGCCTTTTTGAGCATTCTAATAGGTGCGCTGACAACGGCACGTGCCATGTCAGATGAAAAACTGGCCGAAAAGGTCACCAAGGCAGCCATTCCGGCAGCTTTGGGCGCAATTTCATAAGTTCGGGTGAACGTAAATACAATCTGCACAATGATGCCGAACAGGCAGCACACCCAGCGCCGATCTCATTGGCCCGGTGCAGATTCAATGACGAAATTCTGTTCTGATCGCCGCCGCCATTGCGTTAACACTTTCAGATACTGCCTCTTCTGATATGCCAAGAACGAGTTTCGAGACCGGAGCTGGTCCAAACCCTTCCGCTTCGTCGAGAACTACCAATCCCTCCCTCAACGAAGATCGGCCAAGCAAGCCGACGGCGACACCGGCTTCGACCGCAGCAATGACACCGGAAACACTCTGACTGGAATAAACGACACGATACGCTCGCTCCATCTGCTCCAGCGAACGAAGCGCAGCATCGCGCCACCAGCAGGCGTGGTCAAACAGAGCGACAGGCAATGGTTCCGAGGAGTTGAAATCCCGGTATGCCGACGCAGCCCAACAGGTCGGGTCTTCAACAAGCAGCTCTTCACCCGCTGAAGGCATCGCCACTTCGTAGACAGCCAGATCGAGTTGTCTCCTGGCAAGTGCATCGGGAAAGGAAGCACTCAACGCACAGGTCACTTCAAGTTCGACCAGAGGATGGGACTGCGTGAATGCGGCAACGATCCGGGCCAACCTGTCGCGGCCATGGTCATCCGGCAACCCCAGCCGCAGCTTCCCTCTCAAACCATCGGACGCGATTTCCCTCAAGGCATTGTCCAACCGTTCGGTAACACTTTTCGCGACGGGTAGCAGGCGCCGTCCCGTTTCCGTCAGCATGACGCCGCGGCCGTGACGCTCAAAGACCTTGCGCCCCAGCACCGCCTCCAATCGCTTGATCTGAATACTGGCCGCTGACTGCGACCGATAAATCCGCTGTGCCCCATCTGTGACGCTGCCGGCATCAGCGACCGCGATAAAGGTCCTCAATAGATCGCTGTCAAGATTTTCCATTCGAATTTCAGATTGCTGCTATTTAAACTATCCGTTTTATTCATATCACTGGATCTCCTACCCTTCAATGCGGGACAGGAGATGAGAATGACCGACCACACGGGTGCCGACACCGGGACATCAAGAACGCCATTGATTGCAGTCAGCGCTGGACTGATTCTGACGGCGCTTACCTGGATCTGGCCTGACCACGTTTTTAAAGCATTATCCTTTGCTGTTTGGGGACTGGTGGAGGTTTCTCCGCTTGTGATTCCAGGAATTTTTCTAGCTGCCTGGATCGTGGCCAGTGGTGCCGACACCCGCATTGCGCGAATTTTTGAACGTCGGACTTTCCGCGCCTTGCTCGCGGCATCGGCCATCGGTGCAATCACGCCAGTGTGTGGTGTCACCGTCCTGCCGCTCATGGCTGGGCTCCTTGCGGCCGGAGTACCACTGGCTCCCATCATGGCGTTCTGGCTGTCATCTCCGATTACGGATCCGGCCATGCTTGCGACAACCGCTGCAACACTCGGATATTCCTTCGCCTTTGGGAAAACGATCGCTGCCTTTGGTCTGGGCGTTTTCGGTGGTGTCACCACAGCCCTGTTCTCAGGTCGCCCCTGGGCAGCCGATGCTCTTCGCGACAATCGGCTGGTGGGGGGCCTAACCGGTAAAAAATGCTGTGGCAGCGATACGTTCCGAGCAGACATCTGGAATGATCTCGACCGTATGCGCCAGTTCCGGCGGCAATTTCTGGCCACAAGCCGTCTTATTCTCATCTGCCTGTTTCCCGCGTTCACTGCGGAATATGTGCTGAATGCAGCCCTGACACCGGGATCGCTGACAGGATATGTCGGAGAAAACAGTTGGTGGGCGATTCCCGCAGCCGTTTTTGTGGGCGCACCGGCCTATATTGACGGTTACGCTGCCCTGCCCCTCACACGAGGACTGATCGACCATGGCATGTCGAAGGGCGCCGCAATGGCATTTCTCGTTTCGGGTGGCGTGGTCAGCATCTGGGGGG
>NZ_JAILWL010000306.1 GCF_025698965.1 Roseibium sp. | reverse complement strand
TGGGTGGACAGTATCAGGCCTGCGGTCACGCTCACCTGCTCACCAACATCATCGACTATGGCATGGACGTTCAGGCAGCGATTGATTTTCCGCGCATGTTCTTCGACATGGATACGCACGATCTGCAAGCCGAACGACTGATTCCTCCTTCGACGCTCGATGGACTGAGAGCCCGTGGGCACAAGGTCGTTCTTGCGGGAGATGCTATTGGCGGCAGTCAGGCGATCATGATCGACAAAGCCCGAAGGCTCCTGACCGCCGGGTCCGACCCGCGCAAAGACGGTCACGCATCCGGGTACTGACGCCCGGATGGAGACGTGCATCACCGATGGACCGGCAATCCTCCGATCCCGGGTACCAGAGCACGTCCATCAAATGATCCGGCATTCAATGGATGTGCTTTAGTTGCTCAGATTGTCGAGTGGTTTCAATCCCGCTCGACATTCTCTATTTGATTGAAATGACGCGTTTTACCGGATTTCCGGTCATGCCCCTTTCCTCTAAAACGCTTTCCCGGACGCGCCCGAATTGAAAGAGGTTTCAAATGCTCGATCTTTCGAGACGAGAGTTCCTGCTCGGCAGCGCTGTCACTGCAACAGCCTTTTCCCTCGGCGGCGTTGCCGCAAGCCAGGCGCAGGCCGCCGATCACGCTCTCGGACTTGGTATGCTGGATTATCGAATTCTGCCCAATATGGTGACAAAGGGCATGATGTGTTTTGCGCCGGATGGGCCTCCGCCGGTATTGCGCTTCAAGCAAGGACAGAAGACTTCCATTGATGTCAGAAACGAGCTCGATGAAGCGTCGGTTGTTCACTGGCACGGTCTGCGGATTGCCAATGCGATGGACGGGGTGCCGTATCTGACCCAGTATCCGATCGAATCCGGTCAGTCCTTCCGCTATGAATTCACCCCGCCGGACGCGGGAACCTTCTGGTATCACCCTCACTGCAACACACTGGAACAAATGGCCCGTGGTCTGACCGGGGTGATGGTTGTCGAGGAAGCTGAAGACCCGGGTTTCGATACGGACCTGCCTCTGAATATTCGTGACTTTCGGCTGGGAAGCGATGGTCAGTTCATTGCCCTGTTCAAGGCCCGGAACGCTGCGCGTGGCGGCACTCTTGGAACCGTTTCGACCGTAAACTGGAAAGTCGATCCGGTGTATGAGGTCACTGCGGGAAGCCTGGTCCGGCTGCGGCTTGCCGTGACTGACGTGACCCGCGTTGGCAGGTATGAAATTGAGGGCGGGGAGGCCCAGGTGATAGCCATCGATTCCAATCCGCTGCCGAAGCCGATGCCGGCGTCGGAAATTGTCCTGTCGCCCGGGCAGAGAGCCGATGTTGCTCTGCGCGTACCCGACAGTGAGGACGAAGCTGTCCGGCTCATTCTCAGACGTCGCAATGGCAGCAAGGTGCTCGCCCGCTTTCAGCCAAAGGGCGCGAGTGCCGGACGAGATCTCCGTGAGCTCAAACCCTTGCCGCAAAATCCCGTAGCGGCACCGGATCTGAAAAATGCAGAGGTTCTGGAATTCGTGTTCGGTTGGTCACCGGAAGGCGATGCGCCCCAGTCGAGCCTGTGCGGCACACTTGGCTACACGTTCTGGTCCATCAATCGCACAGCCTGGCCGGGCGACCTGCCGGGACCGTTTGATCCGCTTGCGACGTTAAAACTCGGGAAGTCCTACATTTTGCGCCTTCGCAACGAAACACCGAACGACCACCCGATACATCTTCACGGAGTATCATTTCAGCTGTTGAGGTCCAACAAGCGCAAATTAGCGCCCCTGGTGACGGATACGGCGCTGCTTCAGTCGGAAGAGACCATGGATGTGGCGCTGGTCGCGGACAATCCCGGCGATTGGGCATTCCATTGTCATGTGATTGAGCATCAGAAAACCGGCCTCGCCGGTTTTCTGAGAATTGAGGGGTAGGTGATGGGGTGTCATGCAGTCATTGAAATCGTGTACGAGTGGTCGTCCTGCTCGTGAGCGGTGACTGACTCATATTGCTGAAGGTGCAAGTGCCGTTCCAGCTGTGTTTCCGGGTAGTCCTGATGGCTGGCCAGCAGCTGCGTTGTGTATTGTGCGTGCGCGCCGTGGTATCCGTCTTTCTGAAGGGCTGCGGATGCGACATGTGCGGGGGGCAGGGGCATGTCGCCAAACCTGGTTGAAGCCGCAGGAGCCTCTTGAGATGTTGCAGGCGCGACAACCGGTTTTTGCCGGATGCGCAATGAGTGGATGGCCGAAACAGGTGTCACTTGCATGTCAGAACTCCGTGGTGGGCCAGTCCGTGGCCAATCAGATCGGAGGTCCGGGACAATCCCGGAACTGTTAAAAATGTAAGCTCCGGAGCCGGAGAAAACTGTGCTGGGCATCACATATTGGCAGAATTAGCAATCACGCGACTGTCATCAGGAAAAAAGAAACCCGGAGCTGAGCCCCGGGTTGAAGGTATCCAGTGGTACATCTGGAAACTTGAAAACTGAGTGTGAGATCGAATGGGCTCTAGCGCTCGGTTTTGAGCACATGACCTGCAGGTCTTTGACGGGGCAGAGCGGCGGTTGCCCGATAGCTGTTGACGCCGCTCAAGGGTGCAATCTGACTGTACTGCCTTGTGTCAGGCTCACTTTCGCGCGTCGCAATCAGATGGGCCAGAAATGCGGAGTTCGGACGGTAGCGTGTCGAGAATGCTTCCTGCTCGCTTTCGAGTACAGGTTGAAGCGGAACAGGCAACTGCGCAGCGAAATCGACATTGCGTTCGGATTTCGTCTCTCCCAAAGAGGGACGTTTCCGCCTCACATTGGCACGACCTGCCGAAGATACCGGGTTCACTCGCACGTTTTAACGCCTCGTTGTTTCAGAATGGCACTGTGAGTGCCGTCTTGACTGAAACTTCGCAATCATCGTGCCATTTTAGAGGCTTGTTAACTAATTGTCCGCAGAAATCCGCGAAAAGCGGATCACAATCGTTAACGAGAAAGTGCTTGATCCCGCAATTTACTGCGACCTTTATTGGAGCAACATCAAGCAATCTTCGCATAATCCGAAGGATCGCTTCCGTCTTTGGGAAAGAGTGCAGATTGGCAAGGCAAACAAAAACGCAGCCTTGAAGGCCGCGTTTTAGTTGCTTGATGCAAGGCGGAACACTGTGCTCCGTCCGGTTGCAGACGGGTCAGCTTTCTTCCGGGATTTTACCTGTCCATGCCGTGCGGTCGATATCAAGGTCCGCGTAGTCGTCCGGGTTCAGAACAGGTCGTGCAACACCGTTGCTGAGCTGTGTCTTGAAGTCCTTCAATATACGAAGCGCGGTCGGGAACAGCATCAGCAACGCCAGCAGATTGACGATGGCAAGAAGACCCATGAGCGGATCGGAGAAGAAGAACACGGCAGTCGCATTGGGGGCCGTCGCGCCCAGGAACACGATAGCAATCACAATCAGTCGCAATGCGTGAACCGAAACCGGATTTTCGGTCATGAAGGTGAGCGCGTTCTCGCCGAGATAGTAATTGTAGATGATCGAGCTGAATGCGAAGAGCACGAGGGCGACGGTCAGGAAATAGCTTGTCCAGCCACCCAAATGCGATGCTAGCGATTTCTGTGTCAGGACGATACCGTCCACACCTTCTGCTCCGGGTTGGTAAACATCACCCAGCAGGATGATGAAGGCGGTGCAGGAGCAGATGAGAATCGTGTCGATAAAGACAGAGAAGGACTGGGTGATACCCTGACTGATCGGGTGTCTCACCTCGGCAGTTGCTGCAACGTTCGGTGCGGATCCAAGACCAGCCTCGTTGGAAAAGAGGCCGCGCTGCAAGCCTTGCTGGATGGCGACACCCATTCCGCCGCCGACAAGTTCTTCCAGACCGAAGGCATTGGCGACGATCATGTAGAAAACGCGCGGGACTTCCGCGATATTCACGATGATTGCCAGCAGCGCCAGCGCGATATACCCGACTGCCATGATCGGGACGATTACGTCGGCCGTCTTGGCGATTCGGTGAATGCCGCCATAGACGATCAGACCCGTGAGAACGGCGAGGAAGACGCCACTCCAGAGCCGCCCGATGCCAAGGCTTTCCTGAGCCGCACCGGCGACGGTGTTTCCCTGAAACGCATTGAAGCCGATGGCAAAGGATGCGATCAGGCAGACGGCATAGAGCACCGCGAGCCAGCGGAAACTCTCGCCCAGCCCGTGAATGATGGTTCGGGCCGGACCGCCGCGGTAATCGCCATCTCCCGTTGACCGCTTGTAGAGTTGGGCCAGGGAACATTCGATCAGACTGGTGCACATGCCGACCAGAGCGATGGCCCACATCCAGAAGACCGCGCCGGGGCCGCCGAGGGAAATTGCGACAGCAACACCGGCGATGTTACCACCGCCAACACGCCCGCCTACGGACAGGAGAAGTGCTTCGCGTGCCGAAATCGCGTTGGGATCCCCGGTCTGGTTCTTGGAGGACAGGACCCGAAACATGCGTTTGAAAAAACGAAACTGCACAAACCCGGTTACAACAGTGAAAAATACGCCGATAACGACGAGGAATGGGATTAGCGCAAACCCCCAGGTCAGGTCGCCGATCAGTCCGAATAGATTTTCCAGAAATTGCATGGCTGGCAAACTCCCCTTGTGGCCTGAGCAGGCCAAGTCGAGGAAGCGTAAACGCATGCCGCAAGGTCATGCAACTGTAGAATTTACTTTTGCAACGCAGCAACTTGCGAGAAGCCAGGCAAATCGGGGATCTTGAAATTTCTGTTGGCACAAAAGAAAAGCGCGATCCGCCGGACCGCGCTTTCAGAAAGTCGTTTCAGGTCGAAACCCTTAGGCGGTCAGAGCGCCCTGTGCCTGATCGACCAGTGCCTTGAAGGCATCCGGCTGATTGATGGCCAGGTCGGACAGAACCTTGCGGTCGACTTCCACGCCAGCCTTGTTCAGACCGTCGATGAAGCGGCCATAGGTCAGGCCGTGCTGACGGGTCGCTGCGTTGATGCGCTGAATCCAGAGCGAACGGAAGTTACGCTTCTTGGCCTTGCGGTCGCGATAGGCGTATTGTCCTGCCTTCTCCACGGCCTGCTTGGCAACGCGAATGGTATTCTTGCGGCGGCCATAGTAGCCTTTGGCGGCCTTCAGAACTTTTTTGTGACGAGCGTGGGCGGTTACGCCCCGTTTGACGCGTGACATTTAGGTGATCTCCTTCGGGGCTGGCGTTATGCGTAGGGCAGGAACTGCTTCACGACCTTTGCATCCTGATCGCTCAACGTGGTTGTGCCACGGGCGTTGCGGATGAACTTGTTCGTGCGCTTGATCATGCCATGACGCTTGCCGGCCTGCGCGGTTTTCACCTTGCCGGTCGCAGTCACTTTAAAGCGCTTTTTGGCGCCGGACTTCGTCTTCAGCTTGGGCATTTTGCATCCTTTCCTTGGTGTGTCCGATAAATCGGACACTCTTTTGTTGGTGCATTCAGAGCCGACACGGCATGCCCTTGTTCTGTCTTGGATGGCTGTATTCAGAATACAGGAAACCAGTCCAAGACGAGCCGGACGACTCTGGACCGGGCGCTTATATGGGAGCTTTCCCCAGAAAGCAACCGGATTCAGCGTCGGAAAGCTGTTTCCGGCAATACGCCTTCTGGTTGACAAAGGTGAATTGAAAAGACCCCTTTGCCTTGGACTTCGCTAGGCAGCGGGTTTGCATTCCCTCTTGGCTGCCTCAAATGGTTGACCCATCAAACACCCCTCTAATCCGAAAGTGTTGATGCCTACAGCGCAACGGGTTCTGACCAGGCCCCGAAAACTGCCATCTTCATAGGCGAATGAGTGACCTATCCTCATGACCTGATTGCATATTTGTGCGCAATCCGAAGAAAACAGCACATTTATTCCTATAATCATGAATAAACTACATGAATGGATATTCATTCTCTCAAGACCATTTTGCTCGTCCGCGACCTTGGCAGTATTGCTGCGGCTGCAAGAGCGCTCGATGTGGACGCATCCAATGTTTCCAGGCTCCTGGCTGGCGTCGAACGAGAGCTCGGACTAAGGCTGTTTCAGCGCAGCACTCGCAAACTGTCCTTGACCGAGGAAGGCGACCGGTATCTGAGCCGCGTTGCACCGCTCGTGGACGAACTGGAAGCTGCCCGCGAAGATGCTGCTTTCAAAGGTCTTTCACCGCGCGGAACTCTGCGAATGACGGCATCGGTTGCCTTTTCGCAGGAAATTCTGGTGCCGTTGCTGCCGGAGTTTCAGGAATGTCACCCGGACCTTACTTTGGAACTTTTTCCCTCCGACGCAAATCTGGATCTGTTGGCGGAAGGGTTGGACATGGCCATTCGTCTGGCATCGACTCTCAAGGGCGACCTGATTTCGACCCGTCTGATGAGGACACATTATCGCGTTGTTGTTGCACCGAGCTACCTGCAACATTTCGGACCGATCGCGCATCCCGACGACCTGGCATCGGCAAACTGTCTGCGATTTGACTTGCCAGACTTTCGTAGTTTCTGGCGCTTCCGGAAGACGGGTGAAGATCCATTTGCAGTGGAAGTCTCCGGCACAATGGTGATCTCCAGCGCTCTGTCTCTCAGGGAAACAGCGCGCCTTGGCATGGGGCCGGTGCTTCTGCCCGACTGGCTGATCACGAAGGACCTTGCGACAGGCCGTCTGATCAATCTCTTTCCCGAGTTTGACTGTGCACCGGCGGAGTTCGACACATCCGCCTGGGTCCTTTATCCGAGCCGGTCCTATCTGCCGCAAAAGGTGCGGGTGATGATCGATTTCCTGAAAGAAGAGCTGGGGCGGCACCACATCTAGCCGCCCCGAAACGTCAATCAGGCATTCACGTCGACAACCACGCGGCCCTTCACCTGGCCTTTGAGAATGTCGGCGCCGAGTTTCGGCAGATCATTCAGGGTTGCCGGCTGGATCATCGCCTCGAGCTTGTCCATCGGCAGGTCCTTGGCAAGCCGCTCCCAGGCCTTGAGGCGGCCGTCATAGGGTTTCATGACACTGTCGATGCCGAGCAGGTTGACGCCTCGCAACAGGAACGGAATGACGGTGGCAGGCAGGCCCGCACCGCCGGCAAGGCCGACCGCGGCAACCGAAGCCCCGTATTTCATCTGGCCGAGGATCCTTGCAAGCATCGCTCCGCCTACGGCATCGATGCAGCCGGCCCAGGTTTCAGCTTCCAAAGGACGTTTGATCGTTTCATTGACGTCATCGCGCGGAACGATCCGGCTGGCGCCAAGTGATTTCAGATAGTCCCAGGTGCTTTCGCGGCCGGTTACGGCGGCAACTTCATAGCCGAGATTGGCCAGGATTGCCGTTGCGACGGAACCGACGCCACCTGCAGCGCCAGTGACAAGAACAGGACCGTTCTCCGGTTTCAGGCCATGGTCCTCTAGAGCCATGACAGCGAGCATGGCGGTGAAACCCGCCGTACCGATGGCCATGGCGTTGCGGGTGGTCAGGCCGTCCGGCAGAGGAACCAGCCACTCGCCTTTGACGCAAGCCTTTTGAGCGTAACCGCCCCACCAGACCTCTCCGACGCGCCAGCCTGTGAGTACGACCTTGTCGCCCGGCTTGTACCACTCGTCGGAACTCTCCTCGACTGTTCCTGCAAGATCGATCCCGGGAACATGAGGATAGGACTTGACCAGTCCACCACCGGGGCCGAGGCACAGGCCGTCCTTGTAATTCAGTGTCGAATAGTCGATCGCGACGGTAACGTTGCCGTCAGGCAACCGGTTTTCGTCAATTTCCTGAACGGATGCGCTGGTTTTTCCTTCTGCATCCTTGTCGACAATGAGGGCTTTGAAAGTCATTTTGAAGCTACCCTGTTACTTGGTCTTGAGTGCAATCTTCCTGGCCTCCTGGCGCAGGACGTATTTCTGGATTTTTCCGGTTGCTGTTTTCGGCAACTCGGTGAAGACGATTTTCTTTGGCCGCTTGAAGCCGGCCATCTGTTCCTTGCAAAAGGCGATCAGACTGTCTTCCGTCTCCTGGCTGCCGTCTCTTA
>NZ_JAILWL010000305.1 GCF_025698965.1 Roseibium sp. | reverse complement strand
CAGAAGTTCACGGACCAGGTTGCGCACAGAAATATCATCTTCAACAAACAGAACGCGTTGCGAATTCAGCAACTGCCTGAGGGCGGCTGCGTCGGCGTCACCCAGTGTTTGCTGGGCCGGGTTCTCGAAACTCTGCAGGAGTTTGGACTGCTCGGGGGCCACAGTTCGGCGCAGTTTGGCGACCTTTGAGAGATCCAGATAAATACGCTCCATCAATTGTGGCGTGAGGTCGTGCTTGGATTCCAGCAGTCGTTGCGTATTTTGCTCGAGTTTGAAAAATGCTGCGCCAATGCTTGGGAATCCCATGCAATAGGCGGCGCCTTTGAGGCGGTGGCTTTCCTCATGCAGTTTTTTCAAGTTGCGCTTCAGCTGGAACTGGGAGGCTTTTTCATCGCCTATGATACGAGTCAGACTCACCAGCTGGTCTGGAAACTTTGTGCAAAACTGTTCAACGACACGTCTTGGATTTGCGGCAGGCATACATGTCTCCACCTTTTTCAGTGAAACGTAAGCCAATGTTCTATTTTAAAGGTTACACACAATGACGAGTTATGTCTTCAAGGCGCGTGACAGCACGCCATGCAGACGTTGCGCATCAAAGGGTTTGAGCAGATAGCCGTCAGGCCGGTACAGGCCTGCGCGTTCTATGGCTTGTTTCGAGGAGGGGACCGTCATGAAGATGAAGGGCGTCTCTTTCGGGGGGCGCAACCCGCCAGACCTGAGCTTTCTCAACAGATCCAGGCCAGTATCGCCTTCCAGCTGCCAGTCGCAAATGATCGCGTCTACATGATGCTCTGCGAGATGCTCCGCCGCATCCTTCGCGCACGTTTCACACGCGATATCAGCGTAGCCTTCTTGCTTGAGATACAGTTGCGCCAGCCCGTGCAGGGCAACGTCATCATCGACAAAAAGAATACGCTTGTGATCATCGCGGTCCACCAGCGGAGTGTGCTCGGTTTCGACCGGATGCGGCTCATAACCCAAAGTATCCAGCAGGCTGGCTTGCTGCATCATGTCTGCGATCAGGCCGGGCAGACGGGTCTGGTCCATGACCGGGAGCGCCGCGCTTTGCGCAGAGATATGGCTGAGTGCGACTTCTTCGATCAGTTCAAAGTTGCGGGCCATAGCGGGAAAGCCGAACGAACCGTAAGAGCCCATCAGGCGATGAGAGAGCTGGGCGATATCGGTGACGAGTTCGTGTGAGGTCTCGCTATCACAAGCGCTTTCCAGTCGTTCATGAAGCGCCTGAATGTCTTCATGCGCCCGGCTCAAAAAGGCTCGGCGCAGTTCAGAGATTTGGGTGGCTGATGTCATGCGCGCCTCCAGACCCGGTAACCTGACCGAAAGTGTCGAGGGTCATCTGCAAACATCAGGATAATGATTTTGCTTAACGCCTGGTTTGGCACTCGTGATGTGGGCGTTTCCGACAACTGTGAGGCGTACATGGGTTTGCGCCTGATCCAGGCGAAAGCCCATACCGGTCAATCCGCATAATACTCCACAAAAGACGGAAGCGTTATTTTTAACCGAAAATGATGCGTCTACTGCGGGCTAATTGTTTTGGCTCAGGCGTTGTCAGCTCTCTTTTGAAGAGTGCGCAGCCGCGTAAGGCCAGTATTTAGCGTATATTCCACCTTAGGGTGTGGGGTTTCAAATATTCAGCTTCTCGTGGCTCTATAAAGCGACCAGTATCAATATCTTGAACAGTGTTGAGGACGATACGATGGCCGGATTGCTGGAACACGGAAGTCTGAAATTTCTCGACCTGTTGAGTGATGACGTCAAAGCGGCTCTGGAATCCGTTGAGCGCAGACTGACTTTTGAAGATGGTCAGATGATCTATTCAGCTGGAGATGACGACCAACGCCTGATGATTGTCCGCTCCGGGGCGGTCAAGATGGGCCGGATCAGTCCCGAAGGGCTGGAAACGATACTGGCTGTTTTTGGTGAGGGGCATTTCATCGGCCTCATGAGCGTCATGGTGGGCCGAAAACGCGAGCAGAACGCTGTGGCCGTAGGCAAAACCGTCATCGGCTATATTCAGCATTCAGAGTTCAATGCTCTGATGGACGTCTACCCGGAAATCGCCCGAGCGGCTTTACCCGCGACCCTGAGCCGCCTGAAAGCGACTCTGAACATGGTGGACGACCTGCGGAGATTGCCTCTGGCTGCCTACACGGCCGTGTTCCTGCACGGCATGCTGGAGTCGGCGGAAGTTCCGGGTGTCATTCCCTGGAGCCAGTCAGATCTGGCGGTAGCCATTGGCGCCTCACGCGTGTCGATCGGAAAGGCTCTCAAGCAACTTGAGGCGGATGGACTGATCACTCTGAAATACAGGGCGATTGAAGTGACCGATGCTACGGCTCTGGCTGACTGGATTGACGCAGCCAGAGCCGAGCATCTTTCGTCCTGACCCCTCAGGATTACTGATCTGAGGCGGGTATCAGAGGCGGCAAGGCGAGTTCCCCATCGTACAGGGACTGGGTGGTTTCCGGTTTGGGTGAGTAAATCCGGAAAGTGACCCGGAACGGGCGACCTTCGGGAGAGGGGAGCCAGTTGGCGTCCAGTTCCCCGCCCGGCGCTTCAGGCTGGATATAGAGATCCAGCGAACCGTCGTCGTTAAACTGGAGGTTATGACGACTGCCGATGGAGTACCGGTCGATGGGGTTGTCGACCAGAAGGAAAGTCTCGCCATCGTACATGGTCACCGACCAGAACCCGAGTGAAGTGATCTCGGGCAGATCCTCGGGTTCGAAATACATCCTGTAGGACTCACTGCCATCAAGCGGCGCGTTCTCTGAGTCAAAAAAGGTGTAGAAGTAGATCGCCTCTTCAGGATCGTTGCCCAAAAGCCCGACCAGAGAAATCGCGGCGCGGGCCGCATAATCGAAAACTATGTCATCAGCATAGCGCGCCGTATCCCAACCCGTCGGGAAACGCTGGCCTCGATTGCGGCGCAGATATTCCATCACCGCCGGGCCGTCTTCGATCGCGCGCAGGATGCCGGCGCGGGTGTCCGGGTCCAGGGCGTCGGGATCAAACCCCTGACCGGGCTCCAGACCCAGGCGCCACAGCGTGGCGTTCATCGCCGCATGCTGCGGAGGGGGCGGGTTTTCAGCCAGTAGAACGGCCATCTGATGAAAATGTGCGAATGGGCCTTCAATAGTCTCTCGCTCGACAGGGGCGGGGATGGCGGGTTCCACTTCTGTCGGGCCATTGTCCCAGGCTGAAAGCGGGGTGAGGGACATCTGGTTCTGATATCCGCGTACAGTGGCGAGATCGGTTTCGTTGCGTTGCACGGCCAGACGAATAGCCAAGGCGCCTGACGGAGTGTCGATATCAACCCGTTGGACGCCATCAGGGAGCTCGCCTTCCCAATCAGGTCCGACAAACGCCAGGTGCGCCCCTTCACCCCCATTCACGCGTGGGGAGTAGTGATAGGTCTGGTTTTCCATATAGGCGTTGACCGACTGCACGACGGCGTAGCGATCCTTGATCTCGGGCATGTCGAGAATGATCGGTTCGGCTCGAAGGTCGAGAGATACGCCCGTATAGACCGTGTCATTATTGGGGCTGTAGGGCATGTCGCTGTTGGCGTTCGCCAGCCAGTTCATGTGCCCGAGCCGGTTGATGGGGGCGATCGGACCGCGGGTCTGAGCTTCTCTCAGGTTTTCCCGACGCAACCGTTCGCGCTCCCAGATGAAAAGCGGATAGGTGTACAGATAAGCCTGAATGGCGAGGCTGTATGCCAGCGCTTCGCGGCCTTCTGCGTCCACTTCGCTTGTCACGACGGTTTGGGGCGCGGTTTGGGCCTGAGCGGCGACGGGCGTGAGTCCCAAGCCGAGTATCGAGATGGCCGTTAGGAGTGCTTGTTTCATCATGAGTTTTCGAGCCTCTGGCTTAGAATGTGGTGGACAGGCGGACGCCAAACGTACGGGGCGCACCTGTGTTGCAGCGGATGAACGTCCCGCCAGTGGAGGCGTTGTTCAGACCCAGCTGACCGCTCAGCGGCTGGTAGAAGCTGACGCCGCAATAGCCTTCATCAGTGAGGTTTTCGCCATAGACGGCGACATTGAAACGGTCGTTGGGAGCGCTGAGCGTCAGGCGGGCTGACACCAGCGCATAACCGTCTTGCAGGACCTGTGGATTGTTATCGATTACGCCCCCGACGAACTGTTCGCCCACATAGTTGGCGCCAGCCGTCGCGCGCCAGCCCCATTGGGCGACTTCGCCATCGACGGTCACGAACAGATTGCCAGTCCATTCCGGAGCGAAATGGTTCTTGCCTCCGGTCAGGTCCTGAACGCGACGATTGCCGCCAACCGGACCGCAACCGGGAATGTCAGGGCTGGCGACTGAACAGCCGGGCAGGGCCTGAGCGCCGGTGAAGGAGGTGAACTCGGAGTCCAGATACGCAACCCCGCCGGTCACTTCGATATTGCTGGCGATCAGCAGCGCGCCATCAAGTTCGAACCCCTGGTGAACCAGAGTGCCGGCGTTCCGGGTGATGAAGCTTGAACCGTCAAAGCTGCGGGACTGGAAGTCCTCAAGCTCGGTCCGGTAGGCGGTCAGCGCCAGATCCATGCGGTTGTCGAGAAAGCTTCCCTTGAAACCCAGCTCGAAATTGTCCGCAGTTTCACTGTCAAAGGTGCGCTCCTCAGCAGTCAGGCGTTCTGCGCCGCCGCCTGAGTTGAACCCGCCAGATTTGTACCCGGTGCTATAGGACGCAAACACGGTGTGGTCCGGGCTGACAGTATAACTCAGCGCCACGCGCAAGGTCGGCGTCTCGTCCGAGAAGTCGAGCTGGGTGTCTGCGGGGGCCCTGAAGGCGCGCGCAGACAGCGGGTTGGCCGCCAGCTGCAGGAAGCGTCCCTCACGTTCGTCTGACGTGTACCGCGCTCCGAGCTGAAGCGTCAGCTCGTCTGTCAGCAGGTATTCACCCTGGGCGTAGACCGCCAGGCTGTCCGAGCTTTGCGTCATGCGAAGATCCGACGCTTGCGCTTGAGGGCTGTTCAGGCAGGGCGCGCGAAGCGGGGCGGGCGCGAGCACCATGCAGGTTCGGGGCGTGAAGGACAGAACCTCGGTAAACGCGGCGTCTTCATGGGAGGCGTAAAGCCCGGCCACAAAGCTGAACCTGCCATCCATCAGATCGTCTGGAGAAACCAGACGCAGTTCATGGGACCAGCTTTCACTGTGCAATCCGGCGATGCGGCCGGTCAGAGGTATGGAGAGAAAAAAGATGTCTTCATCGTATTGCTGGTTCTCGTAGTCGCGCCATCCGCTGATGAGCCCGAGCGAGTAACCATTATCGAAATCGTAGTTGAACGTGCTCGACAGGCCCCATTGGACATCAGACAGGTCACCCCCAACGATGTGGCTTACCCGGTGATCATACGGATCATCCAGTTCGGGCAGGTTTCCGGCGCCCAGAAACCCGGTCAGGATCGCGCGTCCCACCGGGGTCAGCGTATCTCCGAGGGCCTCCGCCGCACTCGCGCCGTCGCCAGACAGACGCGTGTGATCCAGTCGAACCGACCAGCTGAGACGGGGCGTAAGATCGATATCCGCGCTCAGGCGCGCCGCGACGGTTTCGTCGCCGCCAAAACTGGAGCCGTCCGGAATGGACTCGCCATAGCCGTCAAACTCTGAGGCCTGAGCCGCAAAACGCAGGCGAACCGCGTCGTTCACAGGAAGGTCCACAGCCGCTTCAATCTGTTGAAGGCCATAGTCGCCGAATTCGAGGGAATCGGTCCCATGAAACTCCTCACCTGGCGCCCGTGAGGTGAGGATTACGCCGCCAGAGGTGGCGTTCCTGCCAAACAGCGTGCCTTGTGGCCCGCGGACGACCTCGACGCTGCCGATATCAAGAAATGAAGCGTAGAGAATGGAGGGGCGAGGAATGTACACGCCATCAAGGAAGAACGCAGTGCTTTGGTCCGCCGCCGTGTTGCCGGCCGTCCCGATGCCGCGAACAACGATGCGGGTGTTGGCGGCGGCAGCCCCGCGGGTAGCGTAGAAGTTTGGAACGGTGCGTCCCAGGTCCATGGCGTTCGTGATGTTGCGCTCTTCCAGGTCTTCGCCGCTCACCGCGACGATGGAAAGCGGCACGTCCTGAATGTTCTCCTCGCGCTTTTGAGCAGTGACAGTGATCACATCCCGGACGACTGCCGGGTCAGTCTCTTGTGCGAGCGCAGGCGCCCCCGCACTTATGAGCGCGGCAAGCGCCGAGCCTCCAAGCCAGATGGCTTTCATGATGTTTCCTCCAGGTATTTTTTGTTTTTTATTTTGATTGGTTCCGGCTCATCGCGTCGGGCACGGGAACAGCGCTTCGACCTGATTGGTCTGCAGATACTGGGTGCGCGGCATGTAGGGGCCGAGGATCGTCTCCAGGTCATCCTGGCGGTCTACGCGTTCGATGGAATTGTCGAAATCGTCCGCGCCCAGCATGTGACGGATCTGGACCACGGTGACGTCCTCATCGAACATGCCGTCGCCATCATCGGCCATCGGCAGCCAGCTCAAGCCGCATTCCGGGCGTGCATTGCGAGGGCGATCTTCTTCACGGCTCACGATGACGGTGAAGAAGCCGCGCGGATCTAGAGGAATTTCTTCATCGAACAGGCAGTCATTGACGCGCGTATTGACGAAGCTCTGGTTGGAGCAGATGGACCAGTATCGTAGCTGGCCTTCGCCCATCGTTTCGTCGCCCTGATAGGTGTTGGGCGTTGTCGGCGCCTTGGCGCGGACCATGAAGACCGGGCCATGCTTCCGATTGACGATCGTCCGGATGTAGAAATTGTCCGGATTGGGATAGAAGCCGCCCTCAGATCGACGCGCATCTTCGTTGATCTGGCCGGTATAGATCCCGAGCAGGCTTTCACGATCGAGCTGGATGTACCAGTCCGCAGGAGATTGCGCCGGCCAGGTGTCGGGGCGGTTCGGTTGCGTGATCAGGGCGCGATACTGAGCCGCCGTGATGCTGGCGGCTCCTGCCGCCATGACAGCCGGTTGCCGGGTCCGAAGCGCCTCGCAGGCTTGCTCGCCGCGCAGAATGTCTCCGGAGGGCAGGGTCAGGACAGGTTGGGGCAGGGCTGCGCCGCCATCTGGCGCGGCGCCGCCGTCAGGCAGGTATATCCGGTATAGAATGGTTTGAGGTCCGCCCGGTTGATCCGCGGGAGCATGAAGGATGCTGGTCGGGCCCTCAGCACTGCGCGAACCGATATCCCGCAAGATTTCCGGGGGCGCGTTGAGCACCTCCACCGTGTAGCGATTTGTTACTTCGGAACGTGTGGCGCCTTCAAGAAACGGATTCTCGCCCTGTTCGGCTTCGATCAGAAAGTCAGGAAGGGACTCAATGGGTTGGCCCGAAGCAGTGTAAGATACGAAAGACATGTATCGGCTGGCGGGAAAGGCGCCTTCCAGCGTGAGTTGTGCGCCGTCGGGAATGCTGAAAACGCCCGCCCAGTAAAAGACATTGGCATCAGGGTAGGCCATGTTGATGTATGGGTCCGTCCCGAACGGACCCCGTCGCCAGAAACAATCTCGGGGACCGGGAATAATGCTGGTGTCGACATCTGTCTGGGCGCTAGCAGTCTGCGGTGAGACTGCCTGACTATCAGTGCATGCGGCGCCCAGCATCGTGAGTGCGAATATCGCGCCATAGCCTTTAAGAGACATGGCTTTCCTCCCCATGGTGTTGCGGGAGGCTTGTCCTCCCTGCGTGTTGATCCGAGAGGAAAGAGCAAGTCGTTCTTTGAGACTGCTAACTTGTTTGCATTTCAGAATGTGCTGGGCCGTGAAAGGCTGGCTGTCGTGTCAGAGCGGGGCAAGGTTGAACGACTGGCTGATAAGCCGGGGCGGGGACCGGGCCTGATCGCCGCAACGTCCGCGTCCAACTGCTTGATGACTCCCGGATAGGGCTTGTCGAGCCGGTCCGACACGCGAATCCAGGTCGTTGCTACGCTTGTGTTGGCCAGAAACCTTCGTGCGGTTGCAGTGCATTGCGCACTGCAGGAGAGGGTTAGTCCGCCGGGGCGATCAGCGTCAG
>NZ_JAILWL010000304.1 GCF_025698965.1 Roseibium sp. | reverse complement strand
TTTGACGAAGCGCTACATCTTTCAAGCCGAAAACAGCTAGGATACGGTACGTCCTGAACCCGACAGAATGGCATCAATGAACGGAGCTTTTCGGGCCAGATATTCGCCAATTCCATCCGTGTTTTCTGCCTCCAGTTTAAGTTTGAATACCTGATAGCGTTGCCTCAATTCTTCGTCTTTGCGAAGTAAATCCCGAAAGAGCAACATCCTTGAAATCTGGCGATGACCGGAGGAACAGACATGCACCTTGTGGGTGCGAACGCCGTTGATATCTTTCCGGTAAAAGTGATGCTCCGGCGACAGGTCTTTGCCTCTAACGTATCCGCAGGAACGCAAAAATACCTCGATTTGGGGTTCATTCCGATGGTTTGGTACTTCCACCAGGAGATCGATTTCGGGTTTCGCCGCTAATCCTGGGACTGCTGTGCTGCCAACATGATGAATTGCAATGAGTTCGTTTGAAAAGCCGTTCGCAATGAGTTCTCGTTCGGCGATGAACATATCCGGCCAGGTCGCGTCATAGGCCGTTATTTTACTGGTAAGCGTCATCGGTTTGCAATCAGAGAAGCATGGTGGCTCAATTCTGTTTCGATTGAACCTATGAGAATTGTTATGCGTCAGAAATTGGCGGAACCCAACCAGTCTTAGTCGCCCATCGATCTGCCTGGCGTATCACATGCCAGAAATAGTCATCTTTTCCAATTGTATACGCAGCTCTGTCCTGGCGATGGCGATGCGCCAAAGTGCGTTTTAGATCCGCATAGGCTTCTTTTTCCTTTGGATGTGCTCGCATAAAGTCCCTGAACAGAAGCGCCCACTGTTCATGCCAACTTCCTGAACGACGGATATGGATATGGGTGCGCTCACTTCCCGGTTGTTCACGAAAATAGCGCTTTGCAAGGTCCGGATTGTCAGACCGCCACAGATATCCAATCGCCATCATCGCCTTAACTATCGGGTCAAACGGATCAAATTCAGCCACAGAGACCTAGATGTCTATAATCGGTTTGGCGGCTAGCTTATCGATCGAAGTTGAACCGATGTGGTCAATACGAAGGGCACGGTCACCAAGAACCCGGCGAATTGCCGCGGATTTTTCCTGGAATGAAGGTCTCCAATGAGGGGACCAGTTCTCTATCTCAATGGGCTCTGGACTCATGGAGTATCCGTTCGGCTGTTGCGGCAATCAACTTCGGACAAAATCATTGTCGCTACTCTGCTCCAGCTCCAGGATGTTGCCTTCTGGGTCACGCATATAGATCAACAAGACCGGTATACTGGTGGTGCCGAAATTCGTGATCTCACCTAGCTGTTGTCCTCCGGCCTCAAGGATTGAGGCGATAGCTGATTGAATATCTGCTACTTCAAAAGACAGATGTCCATAACCTGGCTCATTCACCTTTGGCAGCAGTCTTTCGTGAATTTGATCATACTGGAGCAGTTCCAGAAACGGACCCTCCACTCCCGGCATTGACAGCCAGACAGAATAGATATCGACGCCCTGCAATCCGTTGCCACGATAGATCTTTTCGCCTGACAGTTTCCTAGGTAGTCGCAAGTCCCAACACCCGAACACCGTCTTGTAGAACCTGGACAGATCATCGGCATTGCGGGCAACGATACTGACATGCTTGAATTTCATACCAGCCGACACTCCGTTGTTATCCTATGCAGAAGCACTTGATCTGCGTTCGCCTCAAGTTCACCAAGCTGTCTTTCGACAAACACGAGGGTTTGAGCTTTGCAAGGAAGGCGAGGGCGGAAAAGTAATATCTGCCGAAAGTTTTGACCAGAAGAAGAGTTGGACGTAGATAACCAAAATCAACCGACCGGCAGAAGCTGGTTGTCAGAAAAGAACGTGAGGAGCTATTGATGGCATTTTGGGTCGCGTGCCTTTTGGCAGCTGCAGTCGCCTATTTCATTGGTTCGATCCCAACAGGTTATGTTGCAGGCAGACTGCTCGGCGACATCGATATCCGGGAGCACGGATCCAAATCCGTTGGCGCGACCAACGTTCTGAGGACATTGGGAAAATGGCCGGCGGCTGGTGTGCTTTTTGTAGACGTTCTGAAAGGGGTGTTCGCCGTCGTCTTTGCCCGCTGGTTCTTGAACCTGTTGCCGGTCTCGCCGGAGGCTGCAACGAACTCACAGGCGTGGATTTCCTGGGGTATATGCCTTGCAGGACTTGCGGCCCTTTTGGGACACAGCCGGTCGATCTGGTTGAAATTTTCAGGAGGGAAATCCGCCGCCACCGGACTAGGCGTTTTGCTTGCCATGTCCTGGCCGGTAGGTCTGGGAGCCGCAGCCGTATTCGGGTTGGTGCTAGCCTCTTTCCGTATTGTTTCCCTCAGTTCCATGTTGGCGGCTTTGACGGCCATTGTTCTTGTCTGCGTTCTCGAACAACCGTTTCCCTACCGCTTGCTGGTCATCGCGGGTGGTATCTATGTGATTGTGCTTCATCGAGCCAACATTCAGCGCCTGATGACAGGCAAAGAACCGAGCATAGGCCGATCTTTGCAATAAGATCAGCGATCAGGGACAGCCTTAAACAGGGTGCTCCAGCGCATATGGTGGGGCAGGGATGTTGAATCTCTCATTTCAACGGTGCCCTGGATTGTTGAAGTGTCTCTGCGACCATTGAATTCTAGACCAGTGCACGTTGAACTAAGTGCCTGAGCAGACACTTCAATCTGGTCGTTTGTCCGGCAAATGACCAAAGCTGACTGCCAATCTGTTCCAAGCATTCATCTGAGCAATTATCATCGTTAAATCAACGATTTGTTCGTCCGAAAAATGCAGTTTCAAAGCATCGAAAAGCGCAACTGGTGCTTTACTCTGCGGGAGCAGTGTAACGGCTTCAGCCCAGGCAAAGGCAGCGCGCTCACTTTCATCAAAAAACGGGCATTCCTGCCAAACAGGAAGGCAGTCCAGTCTTTGTTGCGTTTCGCCGGCAGCTCTTGCCTGTTTGCTGTGCAGGTCGACGCAATAAACGCAACCGTTTATCTGGGAGACACGTAGTTCGACGATTGCACGGAGTTTCCTGTCAATCGATGGCATCTTGTCTTTAGCCTGTGCCAGGCTTCCAATAGCCGCTCCATTTATAGCAACATAATCAAGACGTTCTATCATTTCAGGATCCTGCATTTGCTTAAAAATAAAGGTGCAGTCCAACCAAGGCATTGTTTGGTCGCACAGATTGAGCAATACCATACTCGCTATACTGTTAGGAGCACGAACATGCACGTTAATGGCAGTTGCCACTGTGGAGATATCACTTACGAGGCCACGATCGATCCTGAAAAGACCAGAATTTGTCACTGAACCGATTGTCAGAAACTCTCTGGGTCTTCGTTTCGAGTGGTTGTTCCTGTCGCGGAGGAAGAATTCAAACTCTTGTCAGGTAGTCCGCGCGTTTATGTGAAAATTTCCGAAAGTGGGAACGAAAGAAAGCAAACGTTTTGTCCGAGATGCGGCACACCAATTTATGCAACTTCTAACGACCAGGCACCCCGAAAACTTGGCATTCGTGTCGGGACAATAGAAGGCGGTAAATCGCTTGTTCCAAGACGCCAGTTTTGGGCGCGGTCTGCAGCAAGTTGGCTTGGCACAATATCTCAGATGATGGCATTCGAACGTCAGTAGCAAGCTCCTAAGTGGATTAGAAGCGGCCAGAAAGTCGGAAAGTCAGTCGTTTTTTTGAGTTGCTGAGCCTTCCCAGACGCTGTTGCTGAGACAGAGTTGAAGGTGGGTTGTGCGCAATTTGCAGTCGTGCAGAGGCGGGATAATGTCGAACGATGGCAAGTAAGATATTTGACGACAGAACAAAGGCGAACCGCCGTGCATGGAACGCTCGACGATATGAAGCGTGGGTGTCTGCATTTGGTAGACCGGAGGCGGAGGCACAAAGGATCACATCCGATCCGAAGCATGTTTTGCGGCGTTTATTGCCATATCTAGGTCCGGTCGCTGACAAACGCCTCTGTAGTGTACAGGGTTCTCACGGACGCGTTGCCGTCGCGTTTGGTCATCTTGGCGCCAACGTCGTTGTAATCGACTTCTCAGAGGAAAACAGGCGCTATGCTTTTGAACTTGCGGCCTCGGCCGGGGTTGAGATTGAATATGTGCTCTCTGATGTTCTGAAAGCGAATGAACCTGGTCGAAATCGACAGTTCGATATTTTGGTGCTTGAACTCGGCATTCTTCATTACCACCAAAATCTGGACCTCTTTTTTAAAGTGATGCATGGTCTCGCAGACGATGGTGGCACGCTGCTCTTGAATGAATTCCACCCAGTCCAACGCAAGTTGTACTGGCCTGAAGGACCGCAACATTACTTCCATACAGACTTGTTTGAAGCAGATGTTCCAAGTCCGGTAATTGGTGGCGAGCGTCTCGGAATATGTAGCTATAGGTTTTGGACGATGGGCGAGATTGTGACTGCCGTCGTGAAGGCAGGGTTCATGATTGAAAGACTCGATGAGCATCCCGATTGGTTAGACCCGACCATTCCTGGCTCCTTTACACTGTTGGCCAAAAAGTGAGTTTGCTTTACGGAAGGCTGCTTACGGCTCAAAGATGTCATTTGATGAAAAGCTCACAGGGATTGGAGTGCGGCTCAAAACATTGCTGCCGATATGAGGGCATCGTAACGCTGGCGGGAATGGAACGTACCCCGTGTGACTTCTAATGTAAATGCAACAACGGCTTTGGGTTCGCCACAGGGCAGGGAGATCAGCCCCCGGTCAGGTGTGCTGGTCAGGGTTGCTAAACCTGTCCGGGGGCGGATGGCGATGCGTTGTTGAAAGAACGCTATGCGGACAAAACTGCCATGTGGCTTATAGGCCGTTAGGTAAACTCTGCTGTATTTGCTTTTAATGAAGAGAGCGGAACTAAACCGATTTCCTCGTAACCGGCGGCAAAACACTCGAAAGTTGCATCTTTCATAAAAAACAAGAAGTGTCGTGTTTTTTGCGGATCCGAATAGAAGTTACAGGGGTTTCTGATAAGCCCTTCATGAAGCGACTCCAACTCATCGATTGAAGTGCCAAATACTTCAAAGAAGCCCTGATAAAACTCGAGATTCGGAAAATTCACCGCGTTATAAATACTCGAATTGTACCTTTCGATCCCGTCTGAATAAAAGCCCTCGTCATTAGGGTCGCCAATTCGCATTCTTTTACAATCACTGAACTCTATCTGGTTTGCAGTGTTGGCGCCCGGGGTCGCAGCACAAAACTGAAGAACTGCATCTTCACCCCGGAAAAATGCATGTGGTGTTGCTAAAGCTGCGTGATCTCTAACCTCAATTGAAATAGGTACGAAGCTCAAACGACGAAAAATCTCTTTTTTTTGCATTGGGGATCTTCCAAGTTCAGCGGCTGGAAGAAGCCTTAACTGACTGCTATTCAAATGTCCAAGCAGGGCTCAAAGCAGTCAGTCGTTGACTTCCCGCCTGAATATCTCCGCAGGCGTTTGATAACCAAGGCACTTTCGCGGCGTGTTGTTCATCTGCTCAATCAATGACCGTATCGTTTGCTCGGGAATCGACAAAACAGCGGTATCCCGCGGCAGATAGCGCCGGATCCGCCTGTTCATATTCTCAACCGAGCCTTTTTGCCACGGTGCGGAAGGATCACAGAACCAGACTTCAGACCCCATTCCTTTCTTCAATTTTCTCCAGGAAACAAACTCAAAGCCGCGGTCAAAAGTGAGACTTTGTCTTGCGTGCCTAGGCAAGGGGCTGAGCACATTGATAAGTTGATCCATGATCGGCTTGGACTGCCGGTCATTGTTCTTGAACAGGACTGTAAACCGACTTTTCCTCTCAATGACTGTCGCCACATTGGCTTCACCGTGAAGCTTTTGGAAGATCATCAGGTCAGCCTCCCAATGACCGAACTCATTGCGATCGTTGACTGAATCCGGCCGGAATTTGATCGATCGTTCTATGGGAAAGATCGGGTTCTGAGGTTTGCGGGTGTATCTCGAACGCCGCTTCTTGCGCCGCTCGGGAAGTAGACGCGCCAGCTTTTGTTGCTGACCTTCGGGAGAATAGACGTAGCGATAGATTGTCTCGTGGCAAATCCCAATCTTGGCTCCAGGCTCAACCTTCAGGCGTCCGGCTATCTGCTCAGGCGACCAGCCATCAATGAGCTTGCTGACGACCGCGGTTCTCAGATCCGCAAGACGGTGGAGCTTGCCAATGCGCCGGCGCCGGTCGCGTGCCATGTCGTTGGCCGTCATCGCCCAGTAACCTTCAGCATCTGCAAACTCGCTGTCATGCCAATAGTTGCGCCGGATCTCACGGGAGATCGTTGCACGGTCGCGGCCGAGGCGCCTGGCAATCTCGGACTGACTGAACTTCTGATCCAGCATCCTGGAGATCGTTCGACGTTCGTCAAAACTCAAATGGGAAAAGGTTCGGCTCAAAACAGGGCTCCCGAAAAGTAGGCAGCTTAGCGCCTTTGTTGCAGTTCGGAATAGAATGTGCCGCCCATGGAATAATCCATTTAGTTTTGAATTTTGGGAATTTTTGAGGGTGATATTTTACGTCACGAGCTCCCTCAAACGCCAAGATGAATTCGTCAAAGCAATTGCCCTGCCTATTCCGCGCATCCCCACCATCACAGGTTACTTTGTCTCCATCTGCATTCCATGCTTCTGAGATTGCATTACCCATATTGTTGAGGGCGATCCGTTCTCCACGCGGATCGTCAGGATGATAGGAACGCGAAGTCCCGTCAGTATTTACATCGAGATCAGAACGATAAAAAACTGTTGGATGCTCTCCTCGCTTTGAGGCCATTAATTTTGTTTCGCCTTCACTGTGTTTGAAAACTTCTGATTTCGTCGGGCCACATTCAACTGACATGGCCGGCGTCACAACCATCACAAGCGAGCTTGAAAGACACAGAATTTTCTTCGCAGTTTTGATCATCATCCAGTTTCCAATCAATCACTTACAGTTACTTCAACTCTACAATCATAAAATGCACATATAATTTATGCACGTAATTACCAACAACGCACTGCCTCACAATCATAGATTCTCCATCAAAAAATGGCGGCTCTTTAGCTTGAATTCGAAATTGGGATTTGATCACTCAGGTTATTTCCAACGAGTCGAATGGCAATTGGCAGAAGAGTATCGGCATACCGTGCTTGGCTCTCTAGCGACTTTCGTGGCCTCTAATAATAGCGTTCCCGAACATAAACAGTGTCTCCAGGACGGAGCGGGTCCGAAATAGGCACACGGCCGTTTAGAATTTCGCCGTTGATCTGTCGGGTGATATCGACGTCCGCCTGCTGCGCGCGCAAACTGAAACCGCCTGCCGTCGCAATTGCATTCTGAACAGTCATCCCGGAAACGTAGTTGTATTGCCCTGCATTTTTAACTTCGCCCATGATGAAAACTGGCCGGTAGGTGTCTACTTCAACCGAGACATCCGGATCACGGATGAAACCCTGTCTTAACTTGGCTGCAATTTCCGCGGCTAACCCCCATTGCGTCTTACCTCGAGCAGCAACATTACCGACGAGCGGAAAAGAAATATATCCGGCCTGATCAATGACGTAAGTGTTGGAAAGATCATCCTGGCCAAACACAATAATGCGTAGCCTGTCGCTGGCATCCAGGAGATAGGGTCGTGTCAGTGTTTCATGAAATGCGGTCGGCGGCTGTTTGTATCCGCTGCATGCGGCAAAACTCAGAAAAAGAGCAGGCACAAGAAGTGCTTTCATGTACATCTACAACTCTCTATAGAATTGGTATCCCATTGACCTAATTTCTGTTGCACTACATCTTCTGTTCCTCAATTCCTTTTTTCTCAAAGGACGTGCGACGCAATACAAACTGATACCCAATGGCCTGGTTTGAGAAATTTCCAGCTTTTGCGTAGATATTTTTCCAGCCCAAACAAAATTTTCACCATGACTTAAGTCTCGGCAAAGGCACACAGCGTTTCTTTCCCCCCTCGACTTCTTCTAAAACCTGGCATTGAGGCGTGCGTGGAAGCCATGAATGGCTGTTCCCTCGCCGTAGCGGCCGCTGTAGGAGGCGCCGGCAATCACC
>NZ_JAILWL010000303.1 GCF_025698965.1 Roseibium sp. | reverse complement strand
CGCCGCGAACGGGAGCTCACCAGGCTCAAGGACGAAATCACCAACGCCCGCCAGGCCCTGCCCTGGGTGAAGTTGGACAAGGCTTATGTCTTTCAGACCGAGGGTGGCTCTCGGTCTTTGAGTGAACTGTTTGGGCCTCATTCGCAGCTCATCGCCTACCATTTCATGTTTGGTCCAGCGTGGGAGGAAGGTTGCAAAAGCTGTTCATTCTGGGCCGACAGCTATGAAGGCCTTTCTGCCCATTTGGCAGCGCGCGACATTGCGTTCACTGCGGTTTCTTCGGCACCCTTGGAGCGGCTCCTGGAATTCAAGGCCCGCATGGGCTGGACCTTCAACTGGGTCTCGTCGTTCCAGAACGGCTTCAATCACGACTTCGATGTCGGCTATGACGAAACCCGCCCGGACGCTCTCTCCCGCGCCTACAATTTTGGCATCATGCCCGAGGCAATCATGGACGAGATGCACGGCACCAGTGTCTTCGCCAAAGGAAAGGACGGAACCGTCTTTCATACCTATTCAATGTATGGACGGGGTCTTGATGCCACCAACGCTGCCTACGCCTATATCGACCTCACTCCCAAGGGCCGCAATGAACCGGCGGAAGGCAATCCAATGGCCTGGGTCCGACATCATGACCAATATTGAGCGGCAAACGCCAATTGGAGTTTCACCGGCAGGTCTCTTGCCGGTGTCTCTACCGCTTGTTCTCGCCGCGCTCTCCTGGGCGTTCGTGCTTGCTGGAAGCGGGACCGGCATGTCCGTCTTGGCGATGACAAGTCTGCATTTTCCTCCAGTGTCTCAGATTGGCGCAGTCTTCAGGCCCTGGACAGCCGTCTACGCAATCCAGATGATGCTGATGTGGTGGATCATGATGCTGGCAATGATGCTTCTGCCCCTTGCCATCTTCGCACGCAGTGCATTCAGACAGGCCCGCGTTACGTCCGCCGTTACATTCCTGGTCGGCTATTCCTCTGTTTGGCTGTTGTTTGCAATTGCTGCAACGGGCCTACAATGGGTCGCGGAGAAGGCTGAACTGTTTCACCCGTTCATGATGTGGAGTATTTCGCCGATATTCTCTTCCGCCCTGCTCGCCGGCGCGGGTCTTTTCCAACTGACCGGCTTGAAATCACGCACACGATTTGCCTGCCAAACTTCCGAATTCTCTCTTGCATCGGGATTGGACTTTGGCAAGAACTGCAGCATCTGCACCGGTCCGATAATGTTGCTCTTCTTAGCGGGCGGAACCATGAATATGGCCTGGATGGTCGGCTTGACGCTGATTGTCCTGGCTGAGCGTCGGCTGGACGATCACAGACTGTTTGATCGGCTGCTCGCTTCCCTGCTCATCGCACTGGGCGTGTGGAGCCTAGTGGCGTGAGTTTCGGCTACAGCTCCTCCGAAGGTCAACTCACCGTTCCTGCAACGCAAGGCGTATTCCAAGGGCACAATAGATGCTGCCGACGACTTTTCCCTGCCATTTAATCACCGCGGGGTGTCGGCGAATGAAGTTGCCAAGCTTGCCTGCTCCAATAGCAAAGACAACGGTACTGAACAGCCCGAGCACGACAAAAATCACACCTAGCATCGAGAGTTGAAGCATCACTGATCCGTTTTCCGGCGTCACGAATTGCGGCAGGAAAGCAAGAAAGAACAAAGCAGTCTTGGGATTCAAAACTTCGGCGATAACCGCCTGGTGAAATGCTTTGGCTGCGGTAATCGGCTGACTTCCCCGGGACAGGTCAACCGGTGTCTTTTCCAGCAGGGCCCGGAGACCCAGATAAATAAGGTAGGCAGCGCCTGCGTATTTTATCACGCTGAACAAGACAGCCGATGTTGCAATGATGGCGGAGACACCGATGATCGCCATGATTGTATGGAGGATGTCACCAGCAGCTATCCCGGCGCCCGTTGCGATGCCGACCCTTGCACCCGAACTCGTTGCGCGGGCCACGGTCAACAATGTCGCGGGACCTGGAATGAAAACAAACCCGAAGACAATTGTTACGTAAGCGATAAGTGTAGCAGGATCGATCAAGGGAGCCTCCGGGATTTCCAGTCGCGGCGATAGTACGGGCGGCTAGTGACATCCGGCAAGCGTGTTCTTTGCGACTACAGATACAGCCCCAACCGCATGAGCGTCCTGCGCGATTGTTCACACAGAGCTTCGTTTTTTCCGCCACGATAATAGTTCAACGCAATAGCTGCGCCGTAGAGCGCCCAGCCTTTGGCGCGCAGCCACTCGCTTTCATCAAGGTCCATCTCGGATTGAAAGACATCCCTCGCTTCCGGCTCAACCCAGCTCCAGGCGACTGAATTGTCTGCAGCCGGATCTCCAACAGCACAAAGCCCCCAATCGATTACCGCGCTAAGGCGCCCCTCTCTTGCAATCAGATTGTCTGATTTCAGGTCACCATGCAGCCAGGCGGGCTTGCCTTGAAAAGGCAAAGCACAGGCCTCATGCCAAATATTTTTTGCTGCCTTCACATCGATTTCGTCGGCAAGTCCTTCAATCGCCTCAAGTGTGTTCGTCGACAACAAGCTGAGCGCCACACCTCGATGATGGTTACAGTCTCCGGCAACAGGTGCCCCAACGGTGCTCTTGACCTGCAACGCTTTCAAGAATTGCGCCATGTCTTGCGCAGCCTGTTCCGTGTCTTCCAGGCTTTGGCATTCGGCAATGTCACCATCAAGCCAGTCAAAGACAGTAAAGCCGAACTCAAATTCGAAACTTGGACAGACGGCCAAGCGAACTTTCGGTACTTCAAGGGGCAAACCAGTCAATTGAGGAAGCCACACGGTTTCTTTTTCAAGAAGCGAGATGGCAGAGAGCCGACGAGGTAAGCGCATTAGAAGAGTTTCACCCAGTCTGTAGAGCGCATTATCCGTTCCGGATGATTGCAATCTGCTTATCTGCAATTCCGCCCAGTCCGGGGCGTGGAGCTTGAGCAACCGTCTGACGAGCGGTTCATCAGAAAAAATTTCGTCATCCGCATTCATGGCCGCAATCACCGGGCCTCCAGCAACAGAAACATGTCTCCGCCGAAAAACTCCAAACAGAACCTGGAATCAAGACGAGAATGATTGGACTGGCGACGAATTTGGTAAGTTGTGCCTGAAAAAACTCAACCCACCCCTACGTCAACTTTATTCTTGCTCGTAAACTTTGAACTGTTAGGCTTTTGGTGCGACCGGCACTGCTCGGAGCTTTTTCAGCTCCTGTCAGAAAGGAGGCCGTTATGCCGCGCGAGATTTTTCATGTCATTCTTATTCGTCCGACAAAGTATGACGACGACGGCTATCCGATCCATTGGCATCGAACCACTATTCCTGCAAATTCGCTGGCCTGCCTGAACGGCATTGTTCTCAACTGCCGCGAACGTCGGATTCTGGGACCGGACGTAGAGATTGTTATCCGTGCCATTGACGAAGGAAACATGCGCATCTTGCCTGAAAGACTGATCAGGCAGATCAACGATAAAGGTGGGCGCGCTCTTGTGTGTTTTGCCGGCGTTCAGAGCAACCAGTTTCCGAGAGCTGTAGATCTGTCTCGTCCGTTTCTGAAGGCCGGCATTCCTGTAAGCATCGGCGGCTTTCATGTCACGGGTTGCATGGCCATGCTCCCCGAGATGCCGACCGAAATGAGAGAAGCTCAAGAACTTGGCATTAGCTTCTTTTTAGGAGAAGCGGAGGGTGGGCGCTTCGACGCTGTTTTGCGTGATTCCTTTAAAGGTCGCCTCCAACCGGTCTACGACCATGTCAAGGATCTCCCCTCACTGCCTGGCGAGCCGGTGCCGGTTGTCGAAAAGGAGCAGATCGAGCGTTCGACCCTTGGTTATGGCAGTTTTGATCTTGGTCGTGGATGTCCATTTGAGTGCAGTTTTTGCTGCATCATCAATGTTCAGGGACGCGGCAGCCGCTTCCGTTCGATTGAAGATCTTGAAACAATTATCCGCAATCACGCCAGGATCGGCGTAACCAAGTTTTTCGTCACCGACGACAACTTCGCCCGAAACCGCAACTGGGAAGCCTTCCTCGACTGCCTGATCAATCTGAAAGAAGTCGAAAGACTGAAGTTCACACTGATAGTTCAAGTCGACACACTGTGCCACAAGATCCCGAATTTCATTGAAAAATGCGTCCGCGCCGGTGTCGATCAGGTCTTTATCGGGTTGGAAAACATCAATCCCGACAACTTGGCCGGGTCAAAGAAGCGCCAGAACAAAATCACCGACTACAGGGAAATGTTTCTGGCCTGGAAACAACATCCCGTCGTTCTCACTGCCGGCTACATCATCGGTTTCCCGAACGATACTCGGGAAGCTGTTCTTCGCGACATCGACGTCATAAAGCGGGAACTTGCCGTAGACATTCTCTCGCTGTCGGTCCTGACACCTTTGCCGGGATCGGAGGATCACGCCAACGCCGTTGCTAACGGAGTATGGACGGATCCTGATCTCAACAAATACGATCTCACCCATTGCGTCATCAGGCACCCGAATTTCACGGGTGAAACACTCGACCGACTTTACCTTGAAGCTTGGGAACGGTTCTATTCACCACAGCATTGCCGTACCATTTTGCGTCGCGCGGCAGCACTTGGCAGCAACAAGAAGATTTCCACGATGAACCGTCTTCTGGTGTATGGCACCGGGTCCCGTCTCCATAATGTCTTTTCGCTCGACGGTGGGTTTCTGAGGCTGAAATACCGAACGGACCGACGTCCGGGAATGCCTTTGGAGAACCCGCTGACCTTTTACGCAAAGTACTATTTAAGCACGGCACGAAACGTTGCAATCCTGGCCATTGCCAGGTGGCGTTATCTGCGTTTCATCAAAAACCTATGGTCGGACCCAACGCGGTTCGACTACAGCGATCAGGCAATCGCCGAAACCACCCATCAGGATTTCGAGACGCTGGATCTCTTTACTGCCACCCGTGGCGGCAGGGAGGCTGTCGCCAGCCACCGCAGGATGGAAAAGATCAAAACCCGGGCCCGGGGAAAGGCAATAGCCGGAACCTGATTTCAAGGGGACTTCAAGTCTTCATCCTTCACCCAGGCATAGAGAAAGAAATCTTCCCCACCCCGGCCAAAAGACCGCAAGACGCCTTCCTTTTGCCCACCCAGTGTTTCAATCCAGTGGTGGGCAATATCATGATCCTTGTGGGTCAACACTTGCAAGCGGCGACAGTCCCGCTCAATGGCCGGGCGAAGAGTATTCAAATGTCGTGTGATCAGCGGAACACACCGCTTGAACCACTCGGTACCAAAAGCCCAGGCCTGCCAGTGATCCGGATCGAAGGCCGACGCCCGGCTGAATCCATAGGCTGCTGCTGGCTGCCCGTTGTACCAAACAGACCATACCATGTCTGGTACAGACGTTTCGACAGCACAAATGCCCAGCGCTCTGGTGTCCCATTCTTTCCAGAGACAGGCAATTTCACGAAAGTCCTGCGACCGCATGTTTGCCGCAATAAAGCTCGCATCGCGTACGCATAGTTCCTTGATTAAAAGCCCGCGAGCGGATCGTTCAAGGGCGCAGTTTGGATCTGCTGTCCTGTCTTCAACACTTGCTTGAATTCCGCTTTGTCTTTCCATCCCAATGCCTCAACAATCGCGTCAGACTCGTCTGGAGACGCTCCCAGTCGGTCCTTGATCTCCTCTTTGCTCTCGATAAGGATCTTGCCGCCTTTCATCTTCCAGCGATGAGCTGTCAGCTGTGCCTTCACCGTGGCGGAGCGTTTGATCGCCAATCCCATTCCGCTTTTGGGGTGAAGTGCTTCACGCAGACGCCAGTAAAGCTGGGCACGCAGATTGTAGAACGGGATCCTGCTGTCCTTTGCGAACTCACCAGACTGACTGGAGAAGACGCACTTTTCGGCCGGAATATTGTTCTCACGGGTCAGAAAGCCGACCGTGTCACCACCCCAACCTCCGGTACAATCGACTACGATCAGTGCGTTGTCGCGCCGTTCCCTGATAATCAGCGACCCGACATCCGATCCATCCTTTGTATCCGCGCCTTTGCGAACAATACTTTCGGCAAACCGACGCCCGTGAAGCGCCTGCAGCACCGTCTTGTCTTTGCCGCCCTGCGCAACATCGACAGCCAGCACGTCCATAGGTTTGTCGTCATCGACACCCGCGTCGAAACGTTGAAACGCCAGGTCAATCCAATCTGACGGGATCACCTGCCATTCATGATCCTGGCGTGCCGCCTGGAAGTCACCGGTCTTGAGTGCGGTACGCATCGGTTCGGGCATCTGGTCCAACTGGGCGTCATAGCTTTCGTCGAGGAAAGCATTGTCCTGACGCCTCGCAGGAATGAAGGTCCGGCTTTTCGGGGTTCGTATTTCGCCCTCGATCTCCACCGGTTGGGGTCCATCCACCCACACCGTGCGGATCGCATCTCCATCATCGATAAAAACCGCCCACAGCAATTCGCCCGGACCGACCTTTCCGTAAAGCGAATGCAGCGGATCAAGCCAGGGAGCGAACCATTCGATCAGAAAGTCCCCCTGTCCCCCCAAGGGCGGATTGGTGGCAATCAGTCCCCGGCAGCGTTGGTCTGGCCGGGTCGTCCTGAGCCAGCCAAGCACGAAGATGATCTTTCGCGGGTCCATCTGAGCACCTTCATCAAAGGCCTTCAGGTCGTGGTCCCGGCCTTGCCAGTCTTCCTCCGAACCAAGCAACCCATGATGTCCAAATTCGATCATGCGTTCGTTTGGGCCAACCCATTTGGGTGGATTGCTGGATATCTTCCCCATTCCAGCCTGCCGCATCAGCGTATTCATACGCTCGATGAGACCTTTCAGAGATTTCAATGACTGCCTGAAGATTGCCGTCTTATGGTGGGCAAACAAAGCCAGACCGGCGATCAGATCGGTTTTGCCACCTCCAGCGGCTCCGCCATAGAGAGTCAGATCAGCTTGCGAAAAATACCCCTCCGTTTGTGGGCCGGATTGCGGTTGCCAGACGTTGAACTGATCCAACACGCCAGCTTCGTCCAATTGCTTTTGCAGACCGACACGTTCGGCCGGAGCCATCTTTTCAATATGGTCAATCAACGTGTCCAGAGCTGTCGTCATTTCGTGTTATGCCCTCGCGCGTTAGCAATGCCATTACACCCAACGCGATTTCCGCCGAGCTGCGTGGCTTGAGTTTTTCGATTTTTGCAGCCTCGTCTGCCCCTCCAAGAACACCCCATGCCTCGACTTCAGAGCGATCCCTCCATCCGGCCCGGTTCTTCATGTTGAAAGTCCAGGCAGTGGCATTGAATTTTACCAGGTCTCCCCGTGCCCCCTCCTTGCCGATTTTCTCCCATTCCAGCAGTCCACGACGAGCCGCTTCTTCAAGCCTTTCGGGTGGAAAGTCTTCCGGGAACTGCTCGGCGTAGTAGCGGATGGTTTTGCGGTCGGCGTCGGGAAAACATTCAATCGAATAGCCAGCCGCAATATGCGCGCATAGATCTTTGCATGCCTTTTGCCGCGCTGTGACCGTTGGCCATTTCAGCACGCGATCTTCCCTGCCCTGTTCGGACATCATGAACCTTTCTTTTTTGAAGTTTGTTGGGGCACCACGCCTTTGAAGCGGCTCAGCCAACCTCGGATGCGCAGTGTTGCCGGTCAGAGCATTAGGTCCGCTCGCTTAGGCGACCTGCGCCCTGTCGACACACTTGTTCAAGATACCCCGATAAGACCTGTTTTATCCTGAATTTGCCGAAGTGTCGAATTCAGGAAATGTCTGAAACAGTTGTTTAGAAAGGCTTTTTCAAAAGAACAATGGGTCTCAGACCGATGACGTCCTGTCAGTATTATGCGCAAAAATCAGCCCTGACTGAAACGTCGCGGGGATCACTTTCCAGCATCCAGTTCGTCCAATGCCTGTCGCTCTTCCTCCATGGAAAGCTGAGCACTCAACCCTGACGATGACAGCCAGGCTTCCAGAGCATCGAGAGATGATGCAGGTGCGTAGGTTCCAGCGGTTCCCGATGAAGCCGCAATCGCAATCTTCGGACGCCAATCGTCACTATCCTGGCAGGCAACAGAGACTATTGACGGGCCATCAATTGCTTCAT
>NZ_JAILWL010000302.1 GCF_025698965.1 Roseibium sp. | reverse complement strand
GTCACCGACAAGCTTCGTTCCTATGGAGCGGCTCGTCGCCAAGTCATGCCGGCAGTCGAGCATCGATCACATAAAGGCCTCAACAATCGCGCTGAGAACTCGCATCTGCCTTTGCGAAAACGAGAACGTGTCATGCAGGGATTTCGATCACCGGGCGGGTTGCAACGTTTACTGTCCGTCTTTTCGGCGGTCCGAAATCTCTTCGTTCCCTCTCGCGCGAAAACCTTAGCCCTCACCGTCCATCTGCATAGGCTCAGCGCCATCGCGCATTGGAAATGCGGTTGCAGGAGTGGCCGTCTGACCAACATGCATCTGTCCAAAATTACCCAACCGGATTTAACCTGACATCACCCGATGATGAGCTTTATTGATTAAACCTGAAAACAACTCTTCACGCGAGACATTACTCTCGAATACCTCCAAAGCCTGAAGTGGAAAGCACATTTCCTTGAAACAGGTTTTCTCCGTCGCAGAAGAACTTGCGAACTACAGAATCAATGTTCGGGCTCGTCACCCGGTACAAACCACACCCACGAATGGCTTGCCGAAGTGAGACCGATACACCCGCACGGCGCCAAATAGTGCGTGCAGCAAACGGCTCACTCTGCGGATGCCAGGTCAAACCGATACTCATACCTGTCATGTACTTCATCTTGTCCCCGTGAGAAGGAAACAGGATCGTTTCGGAAAAACGATCACAAGCACGTTTCGTGCGTTCCACCACAAAAACACGCTCACCACGCAGCCACATCAAGCCATAAAGATGCGATCGGTGCACTATTCCCGTTTCCGGATGTCGAGTGCGAACGAAGAATACCGAGGTCATTTGAAAATCACTCTCTCTCACCAGTGCGACACCGACGTGGATGTAACCCGGGAACGCAGGTGACACGAAGTAGACGTGATAGATACCCTGATAATTCCGCAGCCTTGATAGCTCATGAGCCGAAGGCAGACCGAAAAGAGCATTCAGATCCCGACTGCTCGCAGCCAGCCGAGATTGACGCGAAAGCCAATCAGCAGCGGCGCCATCTTGAAGGAGCATCTCCTCCGAAACATCGAAATACTGAGCTATTCGAAACTGGCTGTGCGCAGATGGAAGCACCACGCCTTGCAGGTACTTTTCAAATTGCTGCCGATTGATACCGATTTCGCGCGCAACTGCTGATGCAGACTTCCTACGCTGACACATCAAACGCAAGTTTTCCGAATAAACCTGTTTGCGTTCATCACGCGTCATCACAACCTCATTCAAATTCCCTAAACCCTACCAATAGTATCGGCAGATATTCCATCACATTCCTTCACATCATTGTTAAATTTTACATGCACAAGTCTTCCGGCCGTTCAATCGGTTACGATAAATCTACCGATATTTGGACTAAGATTTAAGCGCACACGCTCAAACAACTAAAACAAGCTTAAAGGAGGCTAAATCTGCTCAATTGATTGTTTTCTTAATTCGTCTCATTTTTTATGAGGGAGCGATCTAAGCATGATACGAACAACCAACACGGCGATCAAAAAACATCATGTTTTGGATCGCAATGACACAAAAATCATTGCAAGGGCTCAAAAACCTTGCCGGACGCCTGATCGCGCAACTGCTTCAGTCGTAGTCTCAAGCAACGATGATACTGAATACGAACGCGTTTGTCTGCCAACCACAGTATGCAGAATAGATCGATGTATACGAGCTGCCTTGGAAGGGGTGCCCCAGACGGGCAGCAAAACAGACAACAACGAGTCCGTTTCGTTCATCCTCCCTCCCCACCGATTGCCCCTTCGTCTTCATGGAACGTTTCAGCGGAATGTCGAGATGCTCCCCGGACTCCAATGATGAGTTTCTAATGACTCATCCCATCAGAAAAAAAATCAGGAAGTGACCTTAGGCAATGAACAAACACGCATCAATTCCCTCAATTCAGATAGACGCCGAGCTTGTTGGTCTTAAGCACTGTTACGACGTTTGGTGCGATGCGATGCGAGAGGTTTATGATGTCACTCCGATGTCTAGTGAACCCAAGGATCAGGAGAGTGTGAGAGCTTGGAAAATTGGCGAACTGATTTTTTCTGAAGTAGCGTTCTCAAAACATTCCTTCCGTCACGACTCCATCAAAGCCCGAAATTCGAACTACTTGTCGCTTCAAATTTACAAAAGCGGCAGTTCAAAGGGAGTACTTGGAGATCAGTCCTGGAAAATGAACTCAGGTGACGTGCATGTTTTTGACTTTTCTCAGGAGTATTATGCGACGGCGGAAAGCTCGATTGTCGCTGGAGTTACGATCCCCCATGAAGCAATCGGATATGATCCCAACCTTCATCCCCAGCATATGTGCTTTCCCAGCGGCTCCGCAGTAGGCAACTTTCTCACAAGCGCTGTCCAGTCGGTACTGGAGCAAGTTCAACTGCTGGAGAAATCAGAAGCCGACGTCATATCTGAGTCGTTTTGCCGACTCATAAGGGGGGTCATGGTTTCCCAACAACCAACAGGCCCAAAGTTGGGAAAGCTAAGGCTTGAAAGACGACTAGAAATGCGTTCATACATAAACCGGAACTTGTCCAATCCGGATCTGGATGTGGATCACTTATGCCAAGTTTTCAATTTGTCTCGCCCCTCAGTTTATCGAGATTTCGCCGACATCGGAGGTGTCGCGAGCTTTATCACTCAACGTCGGTTAGAACGCGCCTATTACCAGCTCTTGACGATGCCTTCACACCAGGGGCGGGTGAAAGAAGTGGCCAACAGTCTTGGATTCCACGACCTCGCCCACTTTAGTCGGCGCTTTCGTAAACAATTTGGTATGCCTCCAAAGGAAATAAGCCTGTTGTGGGTCGAAGGCAGCAGTGAAAACGCGATGCACGAACCGACTAGAGAAGCTTACTCATGTGAACAGCTACGCAACTGGTTTCGAACCATGTAACTAAAAGTCAGACAAACAAGCCGCCAAAATGGATGAGGACAACACTTGAGCCTCATCCAACTCTTTTCGTGCCCTTGACGATTTCGTTTCTCGCATCAAGTTCATTTGCCAGAGTATCGAGCTCTGTTTGTTGCAAAATAATTCTGGTTTAGTGACCAGCAGCTTCCATTTTCCGGTTCGCAAGTATAGTTTCCAGCCAACCAGGGGTCATTTCCGGAATTGAAGACAACAAAAGGTCTGTGTAATCATCAAAAGGAGGGGATAAAACCTTTGACTTTACCCCGTAGCGGACAAGTTTACCTTTGTGCATGACCGCAACTGAATCTGCAATAGACTTCACCGTTGCTAAATCATGCGTGATGAACAGAAACGCTATACTTTCTTCCTTTTGCAAATTTAGCAAAAGTCTTATAATTTCATCACCGACCAACGGATCAAGTGCAGAAGTGACCTCATCGCAAATGATGACATCTGGGCGTGCAGCCAAAGCCCTGGCGATACAAACCCGTTGACGTTGTCCACCTGACAACTCAGCAGGATATCGATCGGCCTGATCAGTTTCGAGACCGATCTTTTCAATCAGCAATTCGACTTCTTGTGACAGAGCGGAACCTTGCTTGCCAAAATAAAACTGTATTGGCCTGGCAATTATTTTTCTAACAGTGTGCCGTGGATTCATGGCCGTATCAGCCATCTGATTAATCATTTGAATGCGACGCAATTCGTCCTTCGAACGTTGTGCAATGAGAGCTGACAAAGGCTGCCCATTAAACGACACAACACCTGTATCAGGAGCAAGTAACCCCGTCACCACTCGAGCCAGGGTTGATTTTCCGGAACCACTCTCACCTACCAAAGCAAGTGTTTGGCCACGACTTAGTTCACATGAAACTTCATTTAAAACGGTAGGAGTACTACCGTAAGAAGCCGTAACATTTTCAAGTTGCAGAATTGGATCATCATCCGGAGCCTGTTCCTCATGTTCGATCGATCTGATTGAAAGCAAGGCCTTGGTATATTTTTCTCTCGGAGCTTCTATGACTTGTCTTGTGGTACCAATTTCAACCATACACCCATCTTTCAGCACCATGATCTGATCTGCTATCTGCGCAACGACCGCTAGATCATGAGTGATGTAAATCGCAGCCACACCAAACCTTTTGATAACGGCCTTGATAGAAGCCAGAACATCAATTTGCGTCGTGACATCAAGCGCTGTGGTCGGTTCATCAAAGATAATTAGATCCGGATTCGAACATAGAGCCATTGCGGTCATAACCCGTTGCAGCTGACCACCCGAAACCTGATGAGGATAGCGATCACCTATTCTGTCCGCTTCAGGAAGGCTCAAAGCTCTGTAAATGTCCTTCGCCCGCGCAATGGCTTCCCTGCGCGACATTAACTTGTGCTTCAATGTCGCTTCAATTGTTTGATCAATCAGCCTTTTCGAAGGATTGAAGCCAGCGGCGGCCGACTGGGCAACATAACAAACCTCCTTGCCGCGCATAGCGTTCAGACCGGCTCGGTCTTGGTGCAGAATGTTCCGACCATTTAAGATAATCTCTCCACCGGTAATCGTCACCCGCCCCCGACCGTAGCCGAGCGATGATAGGCCAATCGTGGATTTTCCTGCTCCGGATTCACCTATCAAACCAAGAACTTTTCCCTTTTCCAAAGATGCAGAGACATCCCGCACTATTACGGCGCCAGGAAGCTGATGATTTCCACGCATATCAGGAACACTTACCTGCAGATTCCTGATCTCAAGCAGGTATTCAGGCATCGGCCGATTTCCCTCGCAAACTGGAGGTACGATTTAAGATCCAATCGGCTATAAGATTCACTGAAATGGCAAGCATGGCGATCATCGCAGCAGGTGCAAGAGCGGCTGGAATGCCAAACACGATACCGGCTTTATTCTCTTTAACCATCCCTCCCCAATCGGCTTCAGGTGGCTGAATTCCCAATCCAAGGAACGACAGCGCGGACAGAAACAACACCATAAAAATGAACCGAAGACCGAATTCCGCAATGAGAGTCGAAATGGCATTGGGCAAGATTTCATGAAGAATGATCCAGGCTCGTCCTTCACCACGCAATTTAGCCGCCTCTACATAATCCATAACCCGAATATCGACCGCAACCGCCCTGGCGAGGCGGTAGACACGCGTTGAGTCGAGAATTCCCATAACAAGTATTAGTGTCAGGATCGTCCCAGGCATGACGGACAATACAACAAGCGCAAAGATCAGCGTTGGAATTGACATTAGAAGGTCGACACAGCGTGACATGAACTGGTCAACGAAGCCTCCTGCTTCAGCCGCAATCATTCCTAATGCCGCCCCGAGCGTAAAAGAAACCAAGGTCGCAGCCGCAGCAATAGTGAGCGTTGTACGAGCGCCATAGATAATGCGACTTAACAAATCTCGCCCTAAATTATCAGTTCCCAGCCAATGCTTTTGAGAAATGGGTTCCCAAACTCCACCAACAATTTCGGCCTCTCCATAAGGAGTAATCAGCGGAGCGAAAATAGCAGAAAGAACAATGCCACTACAAAATAGCAGGCCGAAAAACGCCCCTGGAGAGATGCCCCAAATGTGCATTATCTCCTCCCTATTTCGGATGCGCGAGGCGTGGGTTGGATAGAATTGAAATTATGTCTGCAACAAGGTTGAGCAAAATGTAGATAGCCGCAAAAATAAGCCCGCAAGCTTGGACAACTGGCACGTCTCGTTTGGCAACATGATCAACGAAGTACTGACCCATGCCGGGATAGACAAATACAACCTCGACAACGACAACACCGACAATGAGATAAGCCATATTTAGCGTAACTACATTGACAATCGGAGAAAGAGCGTTCGGCAAGGCATGTTTGTAAATAACACTGAACTTTCCTAATCCCTTCAATTCTGCCGTTTCTATATAGGCAGCTTCAATAACATTCAGGATCGCCGCCCGAGTCATGCGCATCATATGCGCAAGCACAACAAGAGACAGGGTAACTCCTGGGAGAATGGTCACTGTGAGACGTTGTCCGATACTCATATCTTCACCAACAATTGAGACAGTTGGTAACCAGGCTAACTGAACCCCGAATAGCAGAATGAGAACGTAACCTATGAAAAATTCAGGGAGTGAAATTGCGGCCAAAGTCAAAGCTGAGATCAGCTTGTCAAAAAAGCGGTTTTTGTAACGCACCGCGATAAGGCCCAGTAAAATTGCAAGTGGGATCGATAAAACGGAAGCGAAGGCTGCCAAAAACAGCGTATTCTTCAGTCGGTAACCGACAGCCTCTGAAATATCGGCTCCACTTGAAAGTGCAGAACCGAGATCTCCTTGAAACATCCCACAGAGCCATTGAAAGTAGCGAACATAAGTCGGCTCATTGAGACCTAGCTCTCGCCGCAAATTCTCAAGGTTTTCGGGTGTGGCAGTTCTGCCGAGGATAGCCTCTGCCACATCTCCTGGAAGAATTTCTGTCCCAGCAAAAATGAGTATTGAGATAGTTAAAAGCAGCAGGCACCCCAACGCAATTCGCTGAGCTACCAGAACTAGTACTCGTGGCATCCTACGCTACGACCCACATCTTCATCGGCGCGTAGTTGTTCATGAGGCCCAAGCCCTTTGAGTTACCCCAGCCGGCAATCCGGTTTGATGTTGCATCGACAAAATTGTTGAACATTGGGCAAATCAATCCGCCTTCATCTCTCAATATGACGCCCATATCGCGATAATGTTTTTTGCGCTTTTCTTCGTCAAGTTCCGCCTTCGCGGCAAACAGAAGTTGATCAAACTGATCGTTGAAGAACCTAGTATCATTCCAATCTGCCGTGGATAAATATGCAGTTGAAAACATTGCATCCTGAACCGGCCGCCCTCCCCAGTAACTGGTACAGAATGGCTTCTTGTTCCAAACCTCTGACCAATACCCATCACTAGGGGCAAGCTCTATATCAAGATTTATGTCGACTGCAGCCAGATTTTGCTGAAAAATCTGTGCTGCCTCTGGAGCGCCTGGAAAGGAGTTTTCTGACGTTCGCAACAGAATAGAACCGTCGTGCCCGGACGCTCTGTAGTGAAAAGCCGCTTTTTCTGGGTCGTAGCGCCGCTGTTCAATATCATCGGAATAAAGCGGATAAGAAGAATTTATCGGCGTATCATTTCCTACTGAGCCGTTCCCGAACAAGATTTTTTCTACGAGTTCTTCACGATCAACACCATACTTCAGAGCCAACCTTAAATCCTTGTTGGAAAAAGGATCGGTATTCGCATGCATTATGAAAGTGTAATGCCCGGCGCTAGGCACTGAATGAACCGTGATATTTGGTGCGCGACCAATGAGACCTGCAAGTTTTGGAGGTACACGGTTGACCATGTCAACGGCACCTGACTGAAGCGCCGACATCCGTGCAGTATCGTCATTTATTACGAGCAATTCGATCGTATCAGCGTAACCGAAATCTGCTCGCCAATAGTTTGAATTCTTTTCAAAAACGGCGCGAACGCCAGGTTCAAATGTCTTGACTATGTACGGGCCTGTCCCGACAGCAGCAGCGGGAGCATCCTTACCTCCATTCGGCTGGATCATCAGATGATAGTCGGCAAGAAGATAAGGCAGATCCGCATTGCCCCCTTTCATCGTGAACACAACACTGTCACCATCGACCCGAATGTCAGCAATTCCCCTAAGCACTCCGAGAGCCCCAGACTTCGTGTCCTCTCCGATATGGCGCTCAAAGGTCGCCAACACGTCATCAGGGGTCAGCGTTTTACCATCGCTGAACGTTACTCCTGAACGGATCTTGAAGGTCCAAACAACCGCATCGGGCGTTGAATGGTATTCCTCCGCAAGTACGAGATCGAGGCCTTCAGCTTCGTTGATCTCAACCAGAGGCTCTCCCCACATGCGGAGGATTTGGGTTGCGGTAGAATTGGAAGCTGTTGCCGGATCCAAACTGTCCGTGGATGCTCCCCCTTGAATGCCTAAGCGCAGCGTTCCTCCAGAAACAGGCTCTGCTGCCTTTACACGGTGCGTCAAAATTGTTCCAGCTGTCGCTGCTGTAATACCCAAAGCTGAAGCACGCCCCAAAAAATCACGTCGAGTTAGTTTTCCGATCGAGGTCATCCGGGCTAGGTAGTCAATTTCCTGGCTCATTTTTTTCACCTTTTTGTTTTGAGGTGCTTTTGTTCTCGTTGGTTTCATTAAGGCGGCGTAGAA
>NZ_JAILWL010000301.1 GCF_025698965.1 Roseibium sp. | reverse complement strand
AGCAGGATAGAGCATCAGATTCCTAATCTGAGGGTCACAGGTTCGAATCCTGTCGGGGTCACCAATCTTTTCAAGGTCCATTCTTGTCACATGGTTTACATTTGATACCGGAGAGATAGTTTACACTTTCTCCGGAGTGAATGGATTGTTTGCCTGCTCAACGCGTCCCTCGCAATTTACAAAAAAAACGTCCGGCATTGCAGAACAGTGGATCCTGATCCGCTTCCAAGTGACCAATCCATCCGCTGTCCCAAAGCGCTCGCCGCGAATCCTGCCCGTGATACAATTGATACATTCGCCAAGGTCAAACAGAAAAACCTGGCGTTTATTGAAGGTTCGCCGGTTTTCTCCGCGAGCCCGGCAGGCAGGAAAAGTGGGATCAGATGTTGCAGCATACGGAAGGTGGGACAACGGCTGCCGGGGCAGACCGGACAGCCAATGAAGTCCTTGCAGATGCAGTTGATGCCTTGCAGGAAGGCTTCGCTCTGTTTGGCTTCGACCAGAAATTCCTGACCTGTAACAAGCGCTTTCTTGAACTGCTCTCTTCGCCGGACCTGCCGGAACCTGCGCCAGACGAAGAGGTTGAAACTTTTCTGTGCCGCCTCTTTTCCGCAAACCTGTTCGAGTTGCCTGACAAGATCAGCGCTGCCGCCTTTGCCAAAGCTGTCACGCAAAAATGCCGCCAGCAAGCAGACAATCTGGATCTCATGCGCAAAGACGGTCGCATTCTGATCCTCTCCACTGTCGAAACTCGGCAGGACCGCCTTCTGATTTCGGTGCGCGACGACACGAAACGCCGCCGGACCGAAATTGCTGATCGTGCATCTGCAGATCTTTTAAAGACGGTGATCGAAGCCTGCCCTGCCAATCTGCTCATGTCACGCCTCGAAGACGGCAAGGTTCTGTTCCGCTCAACGACATCGGAAGGCCTGTTCGGGGATCACCAGGCGGCGACAGCGCACTGGAACAATCCCGAGAAGCGCAAAGATTATCTGGAAGCCTTGAAGAAAAATGGTCGTGTCGACGATTTGTTTGTTGAAGGCGTGCGGAGTGACGGCACGAGCTTTCCTTCCCAGCTTTCCGCCCGCCTGATCGACTATCAGGGCGAGGACGTGATCGTTTCAACGACCACCGACCTGAGTGAAGCCTATGATCTGCGCGCCGAATCCGACCAGGCCAATGCACGTCTGCGTGGAGCGGTGGAGGCCCTGGAAGAAGGGTTTGTCCTTTATGATCAGGACAAGCGGCTCGTTTTCGCCAACAGCCGCTATGCGCAGATGCTGGGTCCTCACAAAAGGCTACTGGTGCCAGGCACGCCGATGCAGGACATCATCGGTCCCGCCGTCGGCAGCGGCCATATTACAATCGTCAAGGCTCCGGACGGTGGCATCCCGGGCATCTTTCAAACGCTCGACAAGGTTGGAAGCCTCAAGGTTGAGATCAAGGTTGCAGATGGCACCCAACGGGAAATCACCCTCACGCGCCTAAAAGATGGAGGCATCGTTGCCACTGTCCTGGACATAACCGAGCAAAGAACCGCGGAAGCGCGCGCGCGCGACATGCTTCACGGCGCTATCGAAGCGGTGGACTTCGGTATCGCCCTTGTCGACGATGACGCGCGCCTGGTATTCGCCAACAGCAAGTTTCGTGAAATCGGCGACCCCAATGGTAATCTCCTTGCGCCCGGCCGGACCATGCGCGAGGTCCACGCGGACGCCATATCATCCGGCCTGTTTCCGCTCACTCCCTGGACGCCAAGCACGGAAATTCTTGACGAGTTGGATCGAATGATCCGCCATGCGGTCAAAGGATTTTCAGTCCCCAACAACCAGGGCAGGGAAATCGTCGGCAATGTTTACGAAACCGCCCTTCAGGGGCGCGTCCTGACCATCGAGGATGTCACCGATCAGCTGAGAGCCGAACGTCTCTTCACCGATGCGGTGGCACGCCTGCCGGTCGGTGTGGCGATTGAAGGCGCGGACGGGCAATTCACCCATTGCAACGACGCTTTTGCAGCCCCCTTCCACCTGACCTCGGAAGAAATCCTCGAGCTTTCCGACGAGGAAAGGATCAGGGTTCTGTCTCCCCAGATTGCCACCGTTGCTGGAAAGAACGTAGGTAACCAGGCGGCGAAAATGTTCGGTGAAGCCGTCAGGAAGCAACGCGAAACACTGATCCCGATGGAAGTCAGTTTCAAGGACGGCCGCCACTATCTGGTGGAACGGGCAATCACACAGGACAACGGCCGGGTCGTCGTTGTGACCGACACCACCGCGCTCAAGCAAGCCGAAACCCGCAGTCTCCAAACATTGAACGACGCTATTCAATCGCTGGACGAGGGGCTTGTTCTGTTCGATCGCGACATGAATTTCGTGCTTGGCAACCGTCTCTATCACGAGATGTTTTTCACCGGCCTTGCTGCACCGACACAAGGTGAGAATCTTATCGACATGCTGGACCGGCTGATCGATGCCGATGGCATGGTTGTGCCTGACGGCGTTGAAAAAGGCATTTATATCAAAGAGCTGGTTCGATTGGCGCGCATTTACAAAAAGAAGGAGACCATCCACCTCAGCGGCGGTCGTGTCCTTCTGGCCTCTGCACACCAGACCGAACTGGACGGATATCTGGTCTCGTTCATTGATGTCACCGAGCAGCGACGCGCGGAAGAGGAACAGCGAGAGGCAGACCTACTCCTGCGCAAGATTGTCGAGGCCTGCCCGGCCAACTTCCTGGTTTCCCGGATCCAGGACGGCAAGATCATCTATTGCCCGCCCGCGTCGCGCGACCGCTTCGGCGAGATTGACACGACCTTGAGTTTCTTCCTGTGCCCTGAGGACCGCGAACGCTATCTGGACGCATTGCTGCCAACCGGACAACTTGACGACTACCGTGTTCAGTTCAGGCGGGCCGACGGCTCCATCATGCAGGGCCTGACGGCAGCACGCGTCACCGATTACAAGGGCGAAAATGTAATCGTGTCCTCAACACGGGATATTTCCGACCTCCTTGCCATGCAGGAGGAATTGCAGAAACAGCGCGATATTGCGCATCAGAACGAAAAGCTTTCGGCCCTTGGCGAACTGCTCGCCGGCGTCGCGCATGAATTGAACAATCCACTTTCCATTGTCGTTGGCTATGCCCAGATGCTGGAGGGAAAACTGGAAGACCCTGTTCTGTCGAAACGGGTGGACCGGATTGCAGAGGCGGCCGACCGCAGCGCCAGGATTGTCAGAACGTTCCTGGCTATGGCCCGGCAGCGGCCCGCAAAAATCGAACCCTGCTCACTGAACGAGATCGCGTCGGTCGCCCTGGATGTTGCCGGATATGGTTTGAGAGCAAATGGCGTAAAGGTTGTCACCGAATTCGACGAAACCCTGCCCGCAGTCTCCGGTGATGAAGACCAGCTCGTACAGGTATTCACCAATCTGATCGTCAATGCCGAACACGCTCTTGCCTCCCTGGGTGAAAACGCCGTGCTGAAACTGCGATCGTTTTATGACGCTGACACCGATCATTCGATTGTCGAAATTCACGACAACGGAGCCGGTATTCCAGATGAGATCAGGGCGCGCATCTTCGAACCATTTTTCACCACAAAGGATGTCGGTGAGGGAACGGGGGTCGGTCTCGCGTTTTCGCACAGGATCATCAACACACATGGTGGGATTTTGGATGTCGTATCGGCACCTGGGCGTGGGACGAGTTTCTTCGTCAAACTGCGTGCGATCAAACCGGAAGCCGGTGAACCGGCTCTAAACGCACCGCAGGAACTGAGTATCGAGCGCAAACGTGTTCTCGTCATCGACGACGATGCAAATGTCGGCGAACTGATCTGCGACCAGCTGCAGGACCTGGGATGCCAGGCGCGATTGGTCACGGACGCACGAAAGGCACTGGACCAGCTGTCACGACAGTCCTTCGATGCCATTGTAAGCGACTTCAAGATGCCCGGCATGGATGGCGAAGCTTTCTACAGGACCCTGCAGCAAAGACTTCCCAGCTATACCGGCCGGATTGGATTCGTGACAGGAGATTCCATGGGCAATTCAGTTCAGAGGTTTCTTTCCGAAAGCGAACGGCCTTACATCGAAAAACCGATTTCAAAGGAAGACCTGGCGAGGCTTCTGACGCAACTTGGTGACGGAGAAGAACAATCATGACATCAAGCCCTTCCCCGAAACACATCCTGGTTTGTGATGACGAACCGCACTTGCGTGAAATGGTTGCGGAATATCTGACTGAGCGCGGATATTCTGTTGCAGAAGCTCCGAACGCCGCGGAAATGAACGCGCTTCTTGATCGCACCCGGCCCGCCTTGATCATTCTGGATGTGAACATGCCAGGAACCGACGGTTTGACTGCATTGCGGGATCTCAGGGCAACATCGACCGTACCTGTGATCATGCTGACGGCCGCCAGTGAAGTGGTTGACCGGATCATCGGGTTGGAAATGGGAGCCGACGACTATGTCGGCAAACCGGTCGACCTGCGCGAACTCGAAGCACGAATCAAGGCAGCGTTGCGCAGACAGGATTACGCCGACACCGAGAATGAAAGGCAGGACCGGCTCAACGGCACCGTGGCATTCGGAAACTGCCGGTTGGATCTTGATGGCGCCAAACTCTTCGGATCTGACGGCAATGAAATCGCAATCACAGCCATGGAGTTCAGCCTTTTACGGGTTTTTGCCGAGAACCGGGGACGGGTCCTCAACCGGGACCAGCTTCTGGAACAGGCTCACGACAAGGGATGGGAGCCGTTCGACCGATCCATTGATCTCAGGATCTCGCGGCTCAGACGAAAGATCGAAACCAACCCGACCAAGCCGGAAACCATTCGCACCGTCCGCGGTATTGGATACGTTTTCGACTGAGGAACGCACGTATCATAACAAGAAACCCTGCATTTCCGAGGAAACACAGGGTTATCTTGGATGGGATCAGATCGTGTCACGACCTGAACCGGTCTTTAGTTGCCAAGGCATTTTTCCAGCAGAGCTGCATCCGGATGGGTCGCATTCGGACCGAATTCCGCATAGCATCCCGCGGTCCAGGCAACGGCCTTGTTCTTGCCGCCATAAGACCCGTCAGGAACGCTGTTCCGCTGGTTGTCGGTGCCGGAAACCCGCATTGCCTTGCCGGGCTTCGGCACAGAACCTTGGGACTTGATCTTGGATGCCTTGAACGGGGATGTCGGCTTGACACCGCCGTGACCGGCACAGGCAACTTCGTTGCTGATCGCATCGTCGGAACCGAAATTGAACACCGTGCCGTCGTTGCAGGTCACAATTCGATCCTTTGCCTGAGCGGTTGCGGGCAGTGTGACCGTGGCAACCGAACCGACCGTCAACACGGCAAGCGCGGAAAGAAGTGTAATTTTCATGCTCATTTGTATCTCCATTTGTATCCAGTCAGCATTATTGCTGACGGTACAAAGATATGAGCCGAAGTTATCTGATTGATTTCACTCAATATTTCAATTGTATCAGTAAATCTTCAGTCCAGTAAAAAAAGCTGCGAAGAACATGAGAGTTCAACGCAGCGTGAAGGTACTTGTTGCAAGAATAGTTCGGGGCGACACGAAATCTGCCGCCCTGACTTGTGAACCGGTCAGACGATGAAGAGGTCGTTCTGTGTCAGATTGATATGGCCGAGCATCGAGAAGGACAGGTCCTCTTCGAGCCCGACACCATCGCGAATGTAGACATTGGTGACATCGCCATAAATGTTGCTTTGCGCATGTTCGAAATAGGCTTCGGCACCCGGTGTGTCCGAAAAACCGTTCTGTTCACCAAGGAAGTCGGCGAAAAATCCTTCGATTACAACAAGGTCACCACCCTGGGTGAAGTCCTCGATCACATCCATCGGGCCTGAAGCACCGCCACTGTCTCCGGCCACAAAGTAAAACACGTCAAATCCGGCACCGCCGAGCATATAGTCGCCCACATCGCCATTGCCGTTTGTGCCGCCGGTGATGGAGTCGTTTCCGTCTCCGCCCTGGATATAGTCGTTGCCGGCGCCACCGAACATCTGGTCGGCCCCGTCACGCCCATGCATGATGTCATCGCCGTCACCGCCCTCCATTTTGTCGTTCCCGGTTCCGCCGTCCATATCGTCATTGCCCTGATCACCGGACATCTGATCGTTTGAAGGACCACCGTTCATCAGGTCATCGCCCTGATCGCCGATCATGACGTCCGAACCGCCGCCACCTTCCAAATGGTCATCACCCAGGCCGCCCTGCAGCAGATCGTTGCCAAGCCCGCCGAAGACCTGATCGTCACCATCACCACCCAGAACCGTGTCCCTGCCGGCGTCGCCCCAGAGAATGTCATTGCCGTCTTCGCCTTCGACCGTGTCATCGCCATCGCCAGCGCGCACGGCATCACGACCGTCGCCACCCTCGATCCTGTCACGTCCATCGCCACCTTTGATCAGGTCATTGCCGCGACCGCCGAGCAGAGTGTCGTTGCCATCCTCTCCTTCCAGGACATCGTCTCCGACATCACCGACAATGACATCATTGTCGGCGCCGCCGAAAAGCCTGTCATTGCCGTCCCCCCCGTGGAGGAGATCATTACCGGAACCGCCATAAGCGGTGTCGTTGCCGTCAAACAGAAAGATGTCGTCATCGCCCCAAAGACCGTAGGCAATGTCGACGCCGGAAGTGCCGGAATAGAGGTCGTCTCCGTTCCAGTCGATCCAGATGTTGACCGGCGTAGCGATCAGATCGTTGGTCAGGCCATTCAAAAAGGAGGCACCTCCCAGGTTGCCGAGCACGGCACCGCCGAGTTTTGCCGCAAATGACCAGGGGGAAACAGGTCCCTCTTCCGCACGCTCCACTGTTCGATAGGAGTTATCACCTCCCTCGAGCGCACCGCCGCGCCGAATTTCGCGACCGCTTCCATCCGATGTGGACGCGGTTTCACCTTCGAGACGCTCGGCCCGACCGCGAGACTGGTGACCGGAATTTTCTGCCGGATCAGGTGACTGGCCGTCTTCCATCCAGTCCGACCAGTTTTTTCCTAGTTTTTTGTTCCACCCGAGTGTTTTGGAATAAGGAGTTAGCAATCTGAACGCCATGAAAGTCTTCCTCTATGCAATTGATGGCCTTCAGCCACCGGTGCGCTCGACCGCGAGGGAACGAACGCGCGATACCCACTGCACAGAGATTGACTGGCAGACGTATCCGCTCGACGTCGCAATGAAAGAAAGACTGTATGAATTGTATCGCCGTAACCGGCTCCGTTCCTGCCAGTTGATACATCTGTTACAGACGATACAGACCGGACACGCCAAGCGTGGCTAGACTTGCTCGATCAATCGAAGCACGTGCCGCATCCAAAGCGTACGAACAAGCCTTGGACAGACCCGATTTTGCCGGCGACCCATTGTGGATCTCTTTGTTTGACAGCTGGCTGTTCGTCTCAGGCGGCAGCATTGGGCCGGCTGAGGATGAACAAGGCAGCCCCCGCCATGCAGGATGCCTGGATGATCAGAACGGTCATGGAAACGGAAAGCGCGAAACTCAGGCCGAAGACAGCGGCCATCATGCCGATGGAAATCACCTTGTAACGGACTGCAATTGCCCCGTTCTCCCGCCAGTCCGCAATGATTGGTCCGAAGACACTGTTGTTTTCCAAGACTGCCCGCAAGTGTGGTGAACTTTTACCGAAAGCGAAGGCTGCCACGATCACAAAAGGTGTGGTTGGCAGCACCGGCAACACCGCCCCGATTGCTCCAAACAAAAGAGCCATCGCTCCAAGGACCAACCAGAATGCACGTCTCGCGTTTGGCACGACCGCTTGCAAAACTTCTCTCAAGTCACACGATCCTTTACCGGAATATAAAACTCAAGTTTTATCTGTATGCGAGAGTACTGTCTTGATTTGTATCAAGCGCGCGACGTTTCTGATCTCTTTTGCATTATTGCCGGCTGACGGTTTTTGGGTGCTCCGGCCAGATCTTTCCCGGAAATCAGATATCAAAACCCGGAATGAGCTTGAGCCGACACAATCGGCAGCCTGAGTTGTAACTCCGACAATTCCAGTTGAATTTTATCCAGCCACGGATTGTCTTCGGCTGGAGCCGGGTGGCCAGTGCCTGTATTGACGTCAAACCGTGGAAAATTGGCTCCGGAAATC
>NZ_JAILWL010000300.1 GCF_025698965.1 Roseibium sp. | reverse complement strand
GCTGCGGGGGACGAAAGGTGGTCCAACAGACGTCCGGCCAGACGGGTCGTTGCGAGGCGACCACTATGACATGACCCCACGGCGGCTGGTGTTCGAAACCTTCCATAAGAGCTTCGGTTATCTTGCGTTGATCCTGATGGTCGGTGCGATTGCCACCGGGTTGTGGACGGCAAACGCGCCAAACTGGATGTGGATTTTTCTTGTCGGATGGTGGGGTGCCCTTGCCGGAATTTCCGGTTATCTTCAGGCGCGCGGACGTGCCGTCGATACCTATCAGGCAATCTGGGGGCCGGACTCAATTCATCCGGGAAATCGGATGAAAAAGCAGGGCTGGGGGACCATTCGTCCCGAACTCCCCTCGAAATCATATAGAAAACAGCGGGAAACATGATGTTTGGTGTTTTGGAAGGAACCGGGTTTGAAGTGATCGAACCGGAATTCGAAGCCTGTTTCATCGGCCATGCACGGGTCGAGCGCCTTTGGACCGGTGCCCGCTGGTCGGAAGGGCCGGCATGGTTTCCTGCCGGCCGCTATCTGGTCTGGTCGGATATTCCGAACAACCGGCTGATGCGCTGGGACGAAACCGACGGCTCGGTCTCCGAGTTCCGCAATCCCTCAAACAATGCCAATGGCAACACGGTCGATAACCAGGGTCGTCTTGTAACCTGCGAGCATCTGACACGAAGAGTAACCCGGACCGAACATGATGGCTCCCTTTCGGTCATTGCCTCTCACTGGAACGGGAAACGCCTGAACTCACCCAACGATGTCGTTGTCAAATCCGACGGCTCCGTCTGGTTCACCGATCCGTCCTACGGGATTCTGATGGACTATGAAGGTGATCGGGCAGAAAGCGAAATCGGAGAATGTCATGTTTATCGTGCCGATCCGGAGACAGGGGAAGTCGCGGTAGTTGCGACCGGTTTTTACAAACCGAACGGCCTCGCTTTTTCAACTGACGAGGAATGGCTCTTCGTATCGGATACCGGCGTGACACACCATGAGGACGGCCCCGCTCATATTGAAAAACTGAAGATCGGCGAGGATGGAAAATCGCTGGAAGACAGAGGCGTCTTCGCGGTGTGCACCAACGGTGTTTTCGATGGTTTCCGCCTGGATCGCGACGGCCGGATCTGGACATCGGCAGCCGATGGCGTTCACTGTATCAACCAGCATGGGGTGTTGATCGGCAAGATCCATATTCCTGAAATCGTTGCCAATGTCTGTTTTGGTGGCCCGAAATTGAACCGACTGTTCATCGCCGGCACCACATCGCTCTATTCGGTTTTTCTGAACGTGAACGGCGTGAAGTGAACGCGTGACGGAGTTTCAATGAAACTGTATCGGAAGACATCCGGCTGAGTTGGCTTCGTCCGCCACTTGGTTATCTTCACTTCCGGATGTTTGTCTGCGGAACTTATCTCGAGCGTGCGGTCACCACGCTCTTCATCAACCTCTTTGGCCTTGGCCCGGTCCGGTTTCGACTGACCAGGTCAATCTGATCGGGTTTTCAGCTAACTGAACAGGTGACCGAATTCAGGACGATGGTCTTTGATCTTCGCAAGGCGGAGCATATGCCAGGCCAGTGCCTGGTTGCTGCTGATGATCGGCACACCAATTCGTTTTTCCATTTCCATGAGAATATTCAGGGTTCGGAGATTGGTGCATGAAATAACGATTGCGTCGCAAGGGGCTGTCGCCGCGACGCGTTCAGCCGCACGTATGATTGAAGTTTCACTGATCCGGGCAACTGTCTGGTCGTTACCTTCTTCAAAAGATCCAAATGCAGCTATCTCAAATCCAACTTCTGTAAGCCTTTGCTGCATGCGTTCAGACACTTCGGGTACATAAGGCGTGATGAAGCCAAGCCGCTTTGCGTTGATCTCGCGTGCGGCAGCGATTACCGCGGCAAGAGGATCAGTCACGAGTGCACCTGGAAAGACCGTCTGAATGGCGCGGGCAACGTTTTCTGATCCGATCACCGTAGACGCCGAAGTGCATCCATAGCCGATCACGTCGAAATTCAGAGAAGGTGGCAAAAGCCGGGCGGAGGCCGGAAGATCCTTTTCCATTTTGGCCAGCGTGTCGGCGCGGATTTCAGGCACCATCGGAATTCGGCTGTGATAGAGCGCGACACCATCAAGGGCCATTACCTTTGAAAACTCCGGCTCCAATGTTTCATCGGTTTCCAGAACGATAACGCCCAACGTTGCGCGTGTGCCAATCCCGGCGTCTGTCTCAAACTCGAGCTTCATGGTTTTTCCTCAGATGACCGGGAGGTCTTGGGGCGCGCGCTCTGACAGCAACTGAGCGCCATCCTTTCGCACGACAATGTTTTCCTCATGCACCATGATGCGTCCATCTCCGTAGCTGAGAGAAGGTTCCAGCGTGAGGACCATGTTTTCCTCAATCACTGTCTGATCGAACGCGGCGTGCGAAGGCCATTCGGTGAGCTGCATGCCCAGTCCATGGCCGAGGCGGCCCACATCGCCGCCCTGATCGTCCAGTTGCGCGATAACCGACTGCATCGACTGAAACAGCTGCTGGCACGTAACGCCCACACGGGCGTTTTTGATCCCCGCTTCAGTCGCGCGCCATAATACATCATAGGCGCGACGGGACTTGTCGTCTGCGCTTCCAATGGCAAAGTTGCGGTCGAAGTCGCAATAATACCCGTCCCAAACGGCACCCGTATCCAACATCAGAATATCGCCTTGCGCCAGTGGTCGGCGTGATGGCGGTGAGATCACATCCCGGTAACCGCCCTGATCCGCTCCACCGACAAGATACGGAACGTCATCGGCACCCTGTGCCAGACCCTCGCGGCGGAACGCACGAAACAGATCCTCCAGAGGCTGTCCCTGATGGGCAAGTTCAGGGACTTTTGCAAATGTCCGTGAGCCGACAGTGCAAATGTGTGCAATCTTCTCGATTTCCCGTTCGGATTTGATCATGCGCAGTCCGCGGACCAGTCCGGTCGCATCGGCAATTGAAAGACCGGGTAGGCGTTCTGTCAGTTTTTCATAATCGCCCAAAGGCATGCGTAGCGCAGTTTCATGGCCTTTCATCACACCGATGGATTTCCCTGCCTGCGCCAGCGGTGCGAGCAATTCCGTCAACAGACTCAAGCCGTCGTCCTCGGGGCAGGGCGCGCTCCAGGTGCGAATGTCGTCCAGCCACGTGCTGCGCATCAATTCCGCACCGATTTCCGGGATGATGGCGATTGGCTTGCCGGTCGACGGAACGAAGACAAACCATGGCCGGGTCGGACTTTGCCAGAACAGAGTGTGAAAGCCGCTGAAGTATCTGACCTCAGCTTCGGTCATCAGCAGCAGACCGTCCAGACCGAGTGCAGCCATACCTGCCTGTGCCCGGTCCGTGCGCGCTGCAAATTCCGCTTCCGGAAATCCTCTAGAAGGTGCCTCGGTCACAACTTGTCCTTTCGCGACGGAAGCCGGTCACGAACCAGCTGTACCCAAAACTCTGCACCGATTGGTAGCAGGTCATCATTGAAATCGTAATCGGCAGCGTGCAGCGGTTGTCCATTTGCACCGGCAACGCCATTGCCCATCAAAAGAAAACACCCGGGAACCGCTGCGCAGAAATGCGCAAAGTCTTCGGAAAAACTCATCGGTTCGCGATCTCGCACGGTTTCGCAGCCGGCAGCCTCAGCTGCCCGGTAAACTGCTTCTACCGGTCCCGGTGCATTGATCGTTTCGATGAATTCCGTAGCGCATTCCACTGAAACCGAAGTCGCATGTGCTGCGGCCACACCCTCGGCGATCTGGCGCATGAATTTTTCCACGGCAATCCGGTCTTCCGGCGACCGTGCCCGATAGTCTCCTTTCAGGATGGCCTGTCCGGGCAGCACATTGCGCTGGCCATCCGTCAGAAATTCGGTGACGGACACAACCGTTCCGGCTGCAGGGGGAAGCTTTCGGGCGACAATTGTCTGCAAGGCAAGGACGAGCTCCGCCGCGACCGTAATTGCGTCCACACCTGCTTGAGGCATCGACGCATGACCGCCACGACCCTGTACCTTGATTTCAAACAAGGTTTCGCTGTTGCAGATAATGCCGGATCGGGTGGAGACCTGACCTGTCGGCGCACCTGGAAGATTGTGGATCGCAAAAATCTCGTCGACCGGGAACCGCTCCAGTACATCTTCATCGAGCATTGCCTGAGCACCCAACCCGTGCTCCTCATTGGGCTGGAACAAAAAGATGACCGTGCCGTCGAAATCAGGGCATTCAGCAAGCCGTTCGGCAGCTCCCAGTAGCATCGTCATGTGGCCATCGTGCCCACAGGCATGCATGACCCCCGGTGTTTCCGATACATAGTCATGAGTGGAGATCTCGACAATCGGAAGCGCGTCCATGTCCGCCCGAAGCGCAATGGCGCGATTGCCTTGGCCGCTGCGCAGAACACCGACAACCCCGGCGCCTTCATGCACTTCCAGACCAAATTCACGCAAGTTGCGTGCAACTTCGCGTCGTGTCCTGTTTTCCTGGAAGCCGAGCTCAGGGTTGCGGTGAAAATCCCGCCGCCGTTCTGTCAAACGTCGTTCAAACGCGCTCATGCGTACGTCTCCCGTCTCATCAGATCCTATCTACAATGTCTGAACGGGGGGAAGGAGTAGTTTTTCTTCTGATGCGTGACGAAAATTATTGAATTTAGCGCCAAAGACGATCAATTTCGGACCATGGATGACAAGGATCTGGAAATTTTGCGACTTGTGCAGCGCGACGCCCGCCTGACTGCCGAAACGATCAGTCAGGACGTGGGGTTGTCTCCGCCAGCGGTGCAAAAACGTTTGAAGCGGCTTCGAGAAAGCGGTGTCATCGAAAGGGACATTGCAGTCCTGTCGCCGTCTCGGCTGGACCGCGGCATGACGATTATTGTCGATGTCATTCTTGAACGCGAAAGCCGCCGCCATCTGGACGAGTTCAAGCGCAAGATGCGTAATGCCCGATGTGTCCAGCAATGCTATTATACGACGGGGGAGGCGGATTTCACCTTGATCCTCACCGTCCGGGATATCAAGGAATACGAACAATTCACCCAGGAGCATTTCTTTGATGAATCCAATATCAGCCGCTTCAAGACCTCGGTTGTGATGGACAGGGTCAAAGTATCGCTGGACGTGTTGTAACTGGTCCGGGGTTCAAATCGGCAACGTCAGTCCCACCTTCGTACGCTCCATCGTAACGGATGTGCGAAACCGTCGTACATTTGAGTTTTCAAAAAACAGCCTGTGGGTCAGTTCCTCAAAGTCCTGCATGTCACGTGCCGTGCAGATCAGGATGAAGTCCGCCTCGCCCGTCACATAATAGCATTGCTGAACTTGTGGTTCGGCGCGGGCAAGCTTGCGGAACATGTCAAGCTGCTGCAGGCTTTCACGCTCCAGCTCTACCAACACAATCAGGGTCATGTTGTAGTCCAACCGCGCTGCGTCGAGGATGGCAACCTCCTGCTGGATGATGCCGGAATCCTTTAAACGTTTCTGCCTGCGCTGCACAGAAGGTACGGACAACCCGCATTCTTCAGCCATGACTTCCAGTCCGATCCTGCGGTCTTGCTGCATCAATCTCAAGATCGTTCGATCTGCATCGTCAATATTGTCATCCATGATGTATTTTCTCGAATTCAGGTATTCATTCGGTAAATTTAGTCAAGTTTACTCGTGATATTGAAAAAATCAAATAAAGAGAAAGTGCTACATCATGGAGCATGAAACACACAGATATTCTTGAATTTGCTCCGGACTTCCAACGGGCCAGCGCCTTCTTCAAGGCACAGGAAAACTATGCTGTCTCGCCAATGCAGCAATTGCAGGGACCTGACGGGCATTCCTTCTGGGCCAAGGATGAAACCACCAGAATGGGGCTGGGGGCCTTCAAGGCACTCGGCGCGCCTTATGCGGTTGCCCGGCTGCTGGGAGAAGCCTGGTTTGCCAAAACCGGTGAAACACTAACGCCCGCGCGTTTCAAGGATGCGGACGTACGGTCGTTGGCGCAAACGCAGACATTTGTCTGCGCAAGTGCTGGCAATCACGGGTTGGGCGTTGCAGCGGGTGCCAGGGAGGTTGGCGCCAAATCGCGTATTCATCTGGCCAGAACCGTTCCGGAAAACTTTGCGGAGCGACTGTGTGCCCTTGGTGCAGAGGTTGTGTGGTCTGGAGACGTTTACGATGAAAGCGTTGCTGCTGCGATTGCAGATGCCAAGCGTACCGGTGCGACGCTGCTGGCTGACGGAACCTGGCCCGGATACACCGAGATTCCGAAATGGGTGATGGAAGGCTATTGCGTAATCGCCGAGGAGCTGCGCGCTTCGTTCGAGGCGTCGGGCAACTGGCCAACCCATGTCTACCTGCAGGCGGGTGTTGGCGGTCTCGCGGCCGCAATGGCGCATATGATCCGGTTAAACTGGACGGCGCAGCCGGACCTGATCGTTGTTGAACCCGAAGCTGCCGCCTGCCTGAAGGCAAGTCATGAAGCCGGCAAGGCAGCCCGGTCCGACGGACCGGACTCGAATATGGGACGTCTGGACTGCAAGGAACCCTCGATCGTCGCGTGGCGCGTCCTTGAACGCTGCAATGTGACCTATCAGACGCTCTCCGAAGAAGATGGCGCAGCTGCAGCCAAGGCTATGACCGAACTGGGCATAGCCACCACACCATCAGGCGCAGCAGGGTTCGGCGCCTTGTGCACACAGCTCCCCGACATAGCAACCGGCAGGGACTTTTTACCCCTTGTCATCATCTCAGAGGGGCCCGCGTGAGCGGGTCGGGAAAGGAAGAGAAATGCAGAAAATGATTAGGAAATTCGTCATTCCGGCACTGCTTACCGCAGGCCTGGCAACAGGTGCAAGCGCGGAAACCTGGAAGTTCGCGTCCGAAGAAGACAAGAACGATGTGCAGGACATTTTCGCCAAGACTTTTGCCGAGGCGATCAAAGAGGAGTCGGATGGCGATATCAAAGTCCGGATCTTCTATTACGGTCAGCTTGGCACTGAAAACGACATCGTCGAACTGACGGCCAAAGGGGTTGTGCAGTTCGTATCGGTCGGCACTGGTCATTTGGGGTCCTATGTTCCGGAAGTGCAGGCGCTCAGCGTCCCATACGTTCTGGGCAGCGATGTGGATACCGTCCGCAAGGTTCTGACCAGCAGTGAAACGATCTACAACGATCTGAGTGATCGGTTTGAAAAGGTCAACCTGAAGCTGCTGACCATGATTTCAGAAGGTGAGATGGCCTGGGGAGCCAACAAGGAAATCCGCAGCCCGGCTGATTTCGACGGTCAGAAGATCCGCACGTTCACGTCGACAATCCCGGTAGAAACCTACAAGGCCTTTGGGGCGACGCCGACGCCGCTTTCCTGGGGTGAAGTCTACGGGGCGCTTCAGCTCAAGACGGTCGACGGAATGGTCAACCCGATCTACTTCATCTACAACGCCAAATGGCACGAAGTTCAGGACTACCTGATGTTCCCCGGGCAGCAGCCCTATGTCGGCACCGTGTCCACCAACAGCGAATGGTTCAACGGACTGAGTGCTGAAAAGCAGGCCATGGTGCACAAGGCAATCGACGCCGCCGAACAGGCCGCACATGATTACCAGCTGAAAATCAATCAGGAAAACATGGACAAGATCCTTGCGGAACGTCCTGACCTCAAAGTCGTTGTCCTGACGGATGAAGAGCGTGCTGTTTTCAAGGATCTCAGCACCGGTCTGCATGAAACCTACTACAACGTCGTTGAAAACGCTTATGACGAAGAAGAAAAATCCGAAGCTCGCGAACGCGCCCAGAAGATCCTGGAAAGCCTCGTTCGCGAAGTGAACGACGCCTCGTAAACCGAGGCCAATGCGTGAAAAGCGCGGGAGTATTCCCGCGCTTTTTGCTTTTTCGCGCAGGGAGGGCGCGGCTGCGTCGATCATCGGCCAGCACACGGGAGATCACAATGAAGACGCTGTTACAGACTGCGAACAGAGGGATCGAGTTCGCCGAAAAGGCGATTATCATCATTTCAATCCTGATGATGATGGTGAATTCAACCGCCAATGCAATCGGCCGATACGCCTTCGGGCAAAGCCTGTTTTTTTCAGAAGAACTGAACCAGTTTCTGATTGTCGGTGTCACATTTGTCG
>NZ_JAILWL010000030.1 GCF_025698965.1 Roseibium sp. | reverse complement strand
GATCGCGGCAGCACCGCAGCGAAGGCCGGAGAAGTTCTGCCACCGGGAATCGACCGGCTTCTGTCCTATCTGGGTCTTGACGAAAAACGGCTGCGCTTGACGCGAAATGAACAGCACCGCACCCTATCGGCCTGGGGCAGCGACCGGCTGCAGGAGCGCCCTCATCTATATTCTGCAACAGGATCCGGTTGGGCACTCGACCGCCTGGCATTTGATGAGGCGCTTCGCAAAGAAGTGACCGAGCGCGGCATTCCGATACACTTGGCCAATGCAAAAAAGTTTCGAGAGGCTCCTGAAGGTTGGCAGCTTAATGGCTCTCACAGGGACTCTGGTTTGGCCTTTTCCCTGCGGTGCAGATTTATCATTGATGCCAGTGGCCGTGCCTCGCGCTTTGCACGGAAGTTTTCAGGGTCAGAAAGGGTTGATGACCAACTTGTTGCGAATTGGCGTCTGTTCGTTTCGGATCCGGCAAAAAAGTCATTGCTTCCGGCAACAACACTGATTGAAGCGGCGGAAGACGGTTGGTGGTACGCCGCAGACCTGCCCGACCGAACACTTGCCACGGCCTTTTTCACGACACCGGACATCCTGAAACAGTTGAATGCGAAGGAAAGTGTGAGTTGGATGACGGCTCTCAAAAAAACAAGACATATGCGCGAGCGACTACAATCATTGCACCCTCTTGACCATCCCTCGATTTTTCTCGCTCAGGCCAGTTGCCTGCACCAAAGCCATGGGTCGAAATGGGCTGCCTGCGGCGACGCGGCCTTTACCGCCGATCCTCTGTCATCAATAGGCATTTCGATGGCTTTGTTGACTGTTCCTACAGCGCGGAAATCAAAAGGCAATTTGACGAACATCGGCAACAACGGACAACCCTCTACCAGCAGGAAACCCGTTGGCCGACCAGCCCTTTTTGGAAGCGCTGGCATTCGGCTGTCAATCCGGCTCATAATATGCATGCGACCTGACATTTGAACTCGGACCGTTCTTGACCATGACCAGCATTGCCGAGACTGCCGATCCGATTTCCTCCCGGGCACCACCGACCTTGCGCATCCTCTTCTTCGTCTCGATTCTGAGCGGCTTCATCTATGGCTATAATGCCGGCGTCTATTCGGGCGTGATGCTGCAGATCCGAGATGCTTTCGGCCTCAGCGACGACGAGATCGCGAACCTGATCGCCCTGTTCGACTTCGCTGAGGTGACGGGCGTGTTTCTGATGCCGTTTGCAGATCATCTCGGACGAAAGCGACTGATGACAATATGCGGAGGTGCCCTGGTTATCGGGCCGCTGCTGGTCTGGATCTACCCTTCCGTGTTTTTTCTCGTGGTCGATCGCTTCATCGGCGGGTGCGCCGGAGGCATTCTGTTCATGACAGCGATTGTTTATGTCGCTGAAATTGCAACTGAAAAACGAATGGCAATGCTTCTGTCAGCAGTTCCTGTCGGGGTCAGCGCCGGATATGTCGGAGAATTGTATCTCAGTCTCGCCTTCGTGGAGGGCAACGGCTGGCACATCGCAATCGTCGGTTCGGCGTTTGCAGCGCTGGTTCAAATCGCGGGTCTCTCCCGACTTCAGGAATCCCCGCATTTCCTGCAACGCGCCGGTCAAAAGCAGACCGCCCATCAAGCGAGAACCTGGTATGCCTTGCCAACACCGACCGAAGGATCGAACGAACCGGAAAGCCCGCCCTGGTACCATGCCCCGAAGATCCTGTTTGCAACACCGGAAAACAGAAAGGGCCTCCTTTATGGGTGTCTGATCGTGCTGGCCGCTACAACCGCCGGAACCTCAATTCTGTCCTATGGCCCGTTGCTCTTTGAATTTTTTGGTCAGCACGACACGGTAAACACGCTGGAAATTCTGATGCTGTATACGATTGTCGGATTCATTGTCGCCATGGTGGCATTGAAACCGATTGATGAGGGGCACACGGATAAGCTCCTCGTCGGTAGCCTCCTTGTTCTCGGCGCGGCTCAATTGCTTCTCGCAGTAAGTGACGGCTGGACTGCTATCCTGCTTTTTGGTGTGGTTCAACTGGCCTTTTGTTTCGGCATTCGAACGACCGCCTTTCAGCTCCTGCCCGGCTTCCTCAGCGCTACAACCCGAACCAGCGGCATCGCGTTCTTCAATCTGGTCTTCATGATGTTGTCCGGTATAAATGCAGAAATCGTCCCGCGTGTCCTGCAGGATTCCAGCGTTCTACTGTTTTCATTCTATTCTGCCGCTGCCTTCATCCTGGCAGGTGTGAGCTGGTGCATTCTCAAGAAGAAATCCGAGACCGAATGACACAAGTCGTGCTGTTCAAACTCATCCGCAGAGTGCCTGCGCGGCCTTTTCCAATGCCACGTCAGTCAAATTAAGATCCGTTTCCGTTAACGCCAGATGGGCGTAAAGCTTGCTGTCCGGTTTCAAAATACCGCTGGCGCGCAAGCTTTCGTTGAAAACCTTCGATTTAGCCGCGTCGTTGCTGAACATGTCACGATAGTTTCGAACCCGCTGATCTGTGAACACAACATCGAACAGCATTGGTTCACCAACGATCTGGTATGCAATACCTGCATTTCCAAGATGTGTCCTGAAGCTTGCCATCAACCGTTCACCGGTCTTGCGCAAAGTGTCATAGGCGCCAGGTCGTTTCAGGATTTCCAGGGTCTTTAGGCCGGCAACACTTGCAACCGGGTTGCCGCTCAGCGTACCGATCTGAAAAGCGAAGCCTTCGTCGCCGACGATCGACTTGTCGAAATGCGCCATGATCTCGGCTTTTCCGGCAACGGCTGCTAGCGGGAAACCACCGCCGATGATCTTGCCAAGTGTACAAAGATCCGGAACGACTCCATAGGCTTCCTGCGCACCGCCATAGGCAAAGCGGAAACCCGTCACCACTTCGTCGAAAATCAATACGATGCCGTGTTTTTCCGTGAGTTGTCGCAGTGCCTGCAGAAATCCTGGCGCCGGCGGGATCAGCCGTTGCAATGGTTCAACAATCACACAGGCAATTTCGCTGGCATGTTCCTCAATCAGCGATTTGACGAAATCAGTGTCGTTGAACGGCGCGATCAGCATACTGTCGCGCACGCTGTCCGGAATGCCAGCTGAATCAGGCACGGCTTGCGGAAAATTGACCAGCGTTTTCGGTGCCAGGCTCATCAGGGCTTCTCCTGACATGCCGTGATAACCGCCTTCGAACTTCAGGATCTTGTCCCGGCCGGTGAAGGCACGGGCAAGGCGCATGGCATACATATCCGCTTCACCGCCCGTCGAAACATAGCGGACCTGTTCTGCGCAAGGTACTGCATCGACAAGTACTTCAGCCAGTTCAATACCGCGGGCATTGTTGGTGAAAAACGTCATTCCCTTACCGAGCTGTTCTTGCACCGCCTCCAGAACCTCCGGGTGGCCATGACCGAGGATCATGGGACCAGACCCGATCAGATAATCAATAAATTCGTTGCCATTCTCGTCCCACACGCGCGATCCCCTGCCCTCGCGGGCAATGAAGGATGGATCGAAATTGCCGAACCCGGCTGCGGGCAACACTTCCGCCGCTCTGGCTTTCCAATCCTTTTGCGAGATTGACGTTTTCATGGTTGGGCCTCCTTCAGGCAGCCAGAGCGAGGACGGGTTCACCCAGTTCGTCAGGGTTCGGGGTAACGCCGAGACCAGGTCCGGTCGGCGGTGAGATCCGACCAGCGTTTCGAGTCGGACCCGAGGCATCCAAACGCGGTGACACATAGCCAGACAAATCACAAACATTCAAAACGGCTTGTGGTGGTGTCGAGGCGGCCACGTGAAGCGCCGCGGCTGTTGCGATATCCGATCCCCAGGTATCCTCGATACACATTTTCGCCCCGACATGGAGACACAGGTCCCGTGCCTGTCGCAAAAGGGAAATACCGCCGAATTTCGATAGTTTGAGTGCGACCGCATCCATGCAGCCAAGTTCATAGGCATTGAGCAAGCTGGCCGTGTCATGTGCATTTTCATCAATCTTCATCGGCAACCCGCTAGCAGAGCGAACAGCAGCACATTCCTCCAGCGTCGGACAGGGCTGTTCAAGCATGATGTCGAGATCGGCGACAGCACGGGCAACACGTGTGGCGTCCAGCCTTGTGGCCCCGCAATTCCAGTCGCCATAAACCAGCGGTCCCTTGCCGACAGCTTCCCGCACCATTCGCAGGCGGGCGACATCGGTTTCCCAGCAATTGTCAGCACCGAGCTTGACTTGAAACTGTCGTATACCGGCTAATTGCGCTTCTGCGGCAATCCGCACCATGTCGTCCGGAGCAATGCAGGTAATGGAGTGATAGAGCGGCAATTCCGCCGACTGAAGTCCACCCAGCAAAGTGTAAACCGGCACACCGCAGGCCTTGCCTGTCAAATCCCAGAGCGCAATATCGATCAGCGAATGTACGTAAGGATGTCCCAACAGATGCTTGCGGCACGCTGCCATCAATGCTTCCACGCCAACCGGATTGGCTCCAAGCAACACGCTTGCCAGATTTTCCAGAGCCGGAGCCACACCTCTGGCATAGGCCGGCAGATAATTCGGTATGGGACAAACTTCCCCCCAGCCACTCGTCCCCTGTACCGTGTCGACCCTGAGGACCATGCTGTCGACTGTCGCGCAGGCCTTTCCTGAGGACATAAAATAGGTCTCATGACTGGTCAGAGGTACGCGCCAAAGCGTCAGCCCCGAGATCTGCAGCTCAAACCCGGGCGTCACGCCACGTCTCCGTATGCTGCTACCGGGTCTCCAAGCAAAGACGGGTCGGGTGTCACACCGACACCTGGCGCGTCGCCGACCCGGACCAGACCGGCGCTGTTGCGCGCTCCCTGTCCGGGGACCGGATCGATCGCGAGATGCGCATGACACAGCCAGCTGGCCAAACGGTTTGCATCCGGTGTCGAAGCCGCAAGATGCAGGGTGGCCGTATCGGCAAAGGCACTGCCGCCGGTATCCTCGATATGCATCTGCCAGCCGACAGACACACCAAAGTCCCGGATATGCCGGGCACGGGTCAGTCCGCCCACCCGGTTGGGTTTGACCTTTACCCCCTGGCAAATTCCAACTCTCCACGCCTCAAGATGGTCTTGAAACGAATGCAGACATTCATCCAGCATGATCGGTTGCGGAACTTTTGAGGCGAAAAGCGCGCTCTGTTCCAGCGTTTCGCAGGGCTGCTCAATCCAGTCTCTGGCAGACACAGCATTGAGAACCTGCAGCGCCACACCTGGTGTCCAGGCGCGATTGACATCGAAAGTGACTTGTTCTCCCTCAGGGAGCGCTGCAGATATTGCGTCAATCCGCTCAATATCAGCTGTGATATCAATGCCGCCGATCTTGGCAGAATGGGTCCGGTACCCTTTGGCGCTGGCGTCATGAATGAGGGCGATCATTTCTTCCGGCGAACCGGTGGATATGGAAGAGTTCACCGCAACCGCTGCCGCCTTTTCTGCTCCGAGCAGTCGCCAGAGCGGTTCTCCGGACATCTTCCCGATAATGTCCCAACAGGCGATGTCCAGCGGCGATTTGGCATAGGGATGCCCGGGAAGCTGAAGATCCATCGCCCGGTTGATGTCATCGAGCGCGCGAGGGTCCCGACCGACAAGCGCCGGAGCCAGAACCCCGATTGCGGCCCGAAGTCCCGGCCCGTGGGCAGGCAGATAGGTATGCCCCCAGGGGCAACCCTCACCCCAGCCCGATATTCCCTCGTCGGTATCGATGCGCACAAAAGTGCTGTCGATAGCCTCGAATTTCAGCCGTCCGCCGGACAGCCAATAGGGTTTGCTCAAGGGGAGTTCGATTTGCCATACGGTGATACCGCTGATCTTCATGACGTCATCCCCTTAGCGCCCGGCATTCATTCAGACTTCTCGCCCGAACGTGGTCAGAACCATGAAGTACAAGGGGTCTGAAGTTTTTCCCACTCATGGAACCACCACAATGTTTCCCGTATGTTTTTTCTCGATAAAGGCGGTTTGCGCCGCGTGAAACTCCTTGAGTGGATAGGTTGCGGCAAGCGCCGGCCGGACTTCGCCCCGCTCGATGTAACCGACAAGATCCCTGAAAATATGAGGCGCAACCACGGTCGACCCGCACAAGGTCAGGTCGCGCAGATAAAAGGTCCGGAGATCCAGCTCTACGATCGGCCCTGCAATCGCTCCCGAACATGCGTAGCGCCCGCCACGTTCCAGAACATCGATGACAGCTCCCCAATAGGAACCACCGACAACATCCGCGACAACAGACACAGTATCCCTGCCGGTTGCGGATTTCAGTGAAGCACCCAGATCAGCTGGTGCGCGCTCCAAAACAACATCAGCTCCCAGCGCCCTGACGTCCTCATGTTTAGTCGGCGTCGCTAGTGCGACGACGCGCGCACCGCGTCGCTTTGCCAACTGAATGAGTGCTGAGCCGACGCCTCCGGACGCGCCGGTGACGAGTACGGTGTCCTCGGCAGTTACGTTCGCCCGGCTGAGCATGCCCTCCCCGGTCGTATAGGAGCAGGAAAAAGTCGCGAGTTCCGCGTCGCTCAGTTCGGACCTGACGACACCGACATTGCGTGCATCAACAACCGTATATTCGGCAAATCCACCGTTACATTCCGATCCGAAGTAACCGGACTTGTCGCGATTGTCCGGATCCGACCAGTCCCGCAGCCAGCCATCGACCATAACCCGCTTGCCCATGAGCTCGGAGAGAGTTCCCTCACCGAGGTCAACGACGGTCCCGACAGCGTCCCCCCCTTGAATGCGCGGGAATGTGATGGGCCTGCCTCCCCAGGTCGGATCGCTTTCATCGACCACCTCGTAGGCACCGCCTGTGGTGGCGGCCGATACGGCTTTGGAATACCAGCCGGAGCGTGTATTCACATCAGTATTGTTGAGACCGCAGGCCCCCACCTTGATCAGCACTTCACCCGGACCCGGCCGAGGTGTTGGCCAGTCTTCACGCCAGACCAGCTTGTCGAGTCCGCCATGTCCTTCCAGGACAATAGCTTTCATGGTTGCCGGTACGCTCATTCTGCTGCAACTCCCACAGGGGCGTCGGTTCTCGGGAGAACGCTTTCCGGATCATAGGCCGGCGCTCCCAGAACCCGTGCCTTGCGAGGCGTGTTCATGATCACGACTTCGATCTCCTGCCCGGGACGGGCAGCTTCCGGTTTGACATAGGCAAAGGCAAGAATTTTGCCGACCGAATGCCCATAGGCAATTGAACTCGTCGCCCCGACCACCTCACCGTTCATCAAAACGGCTTCACCGCCATGACCGTCTGCAACACCATCCGGCTCGACTTCCAGATAAATGCAGATCCATGGCAGTTGGGAAGCATCGGCACTTTCCAAGGTTCTTTCCCGGCCCAGAAACGCCTCCTTTTCGAGTCTGACAAAACGCATGACATCGGCTTCCGGTAAGGTGACTTCGTTGGTGAGTTCGCCCGCTCCCTTGAAACCTTTTTCAAGACGAAGCGCATTCATGGCAAAGGAACCGTAATCAATGAGCCCCAACGGTTCACCGGTTGCCCAAAGAGCATCGTAAACGGCCGGCATATCTTCCCGTGGGACATGAAACTCCCAGCCAAGTTCACCAGCATAAGACATTCGGAACGCCCAGAGTTTTCTACCCGCTACCTCGATTTGCCGTGCGGTCAGCCATCGGAAGGAGGCATTGTCGAGTGCGGCCGGCGTATTCGGCGCAAGGATCTCCCTGGCAAGCGGACCGTTAAGCGTCATCGCGCCCCAGTCATAGGAGAGATTGCAGATCGTAAGCTCTTCACCGACAGAATTCTGTCCCAGATGATCCAGCAAACGCTGCTCGAAGAATGCAGCGCAGACCAGATAGAACCGGTCTTCCGCCAGCCGGACCACCGTCAGTTCCAGTTCGATCCGGCCGCGCCGGTTAAGCATGTGGGTAAGTGCGATACCTCCGGTCTTTTTCGGCAGGTTGTTGGCGACCAGTCTGTCCAGACAGGCTTCGGCATCAGGTCCGGACATTTCGACCTTGGTGAAGGCGGAAATATCCATAATGCCTGCGGCCGTCCGAACAGCGTTCATTTCCTTGCCGACGGCATCATGCCAGGCCGCACGCTTGAAGGAATAATAGTCGCGCTGTTCCAGGCCGTCCCTTGCGAACCAGCGCGGTCGCTCGTGACCGTAAACTTCCTCATAGACGGCGCCTTTTTCCCTAAGGCGTTCATAAAGCGGACTTGGCTTGATTGGACGCCCTTCCAGCCGGTTGAAATGCGGAAAGGGGATTTCGTGGCGCAGGCAATAGTCTTCTTTCGCCTTGACCACCTGCCAGTCCTTGACCGCGTACCCGCCGAACCGGCGCGGGTCGAATTCGCGCATGGAGATATCCGCCGATCCGTGCACCATCCAGCGCGCCAGTTCCCGGGTCAGCCCGGGGCCCCAGCCGATGCCGATCTGCGTGCCGCAGCAGCACCAATAGTTTTTGACACCCGGCGCCGGCCCGATCAGGGGATTGCCGTCCGGTGGATGGGAGATGGCGCCATGAACCTCCCGCTTTATGCCGAGTTCGGCAAAGATCGGCATCCGGTCCATGGCATTTTCAAGCCATGGCATGATCCGGTCGTAATCCGCTTCAAAGAGTTCGTTCTCGGCCTCCCAGGGACAGAAATCCTCCCAGACCGTATTCGGATTTTCCTTTTCATAGATCCCGATCAGACCCGATTTCTGCTCCATGCGGATGTAGCCGGACACCATCTTGTCATCGCGGATCACCGGTAGTTCCTGATCCAGATCTTTGAATTCCGGCACAGTGTCCGTGACGATGTAGTGATGGGTCATGGACGTCATCGGCAGCTGAAGACCACTCCACTCCCCCATTTGGCGAGCGTAGGTTCCCCCGGCATTGACTACATGTTCGCAGGTGATGTCACCGAGTTCGGTCGAGACTTTCCACTCACCATTGGCCTGTTGTTTGATATCTGTCGCCCGGCATCGCCTGATGATTCTCACGCCAAGTTTTCGGGCACCGATGGCAAGTGCCTGGGTGACCCCCGACGGATCCGCGTGTCCGTCATCAGGGGTGTGCAACCCACCCAGAACACCATCGAGATTGTAAAACGGGTGCAGCGCACGAATGCGGTCCGGCCCGACCAGTTCCATCGGAAACTTCAGGGCCCGGCCAACGCTCATCGTGTGTCGCAACCAGTCCATTTCGTCTTCCGAATAGGCCAGACGAAACGACCCGCAGCCGTGCCACGAAACCGATTGTCCGGTCTCGGCTTCCAAAAGTCCGGAATAAAGATCGATGTTGTAGCCGACACATTTTCCAAGGCCGAAACTTGATGTCGAATGGGTGATCTGCCCGGCCGCATGCCAGGTCGACCCCGAGGTCAATTCGGCCTTTTCAAGAAGCACGACGTCTGTCCAGCCTTCATGCGCCAGATGGTAGGCCAGACCACACCCCATGATCCCTCCACCGACAATGACCACACGTGCCGAAGACGGCAATTTGGAGGTTCCAGCATCCGACACGTTTCTTCTCCCAGGCCGGTGATTTTTCATTGGACAGCGTAATTGTACAAATGTACTCTCGTCAATCATGAATGATATGATTGTACCAAATACGGATTCGAAGGCACCTCAAGAGGTGCTCGACGACTTGGCGACCGAGCTTGAGGAACTGACCCCGGAGCTTAAGAAGGCCGCGAGCTATGTGCTTGAAAACCCGAACGATGTCGGTGTGAGCTCAATCCGCGAGATCGCCGACGCTGCCGGGGTGAAGCCCAACACATTTGTGCGCATGGCCCGCTCGGTCGGCTTTGAAGGATACGAGGACTTCCGCCATCCCTTTCGGGAAGCGATCCGCAGCCGTGGCACGGATTTCCCGGACCGCGCCCGCTGGCTGCAGTCGCTAGCCAAAGGGGGGCAGCATGACAGCCTGTTCGCCGAAATGGCCGCCTGCGCGATTTCCAATATAGAAAACACCTTCGCCGCAACCGATGCGAAAACCATGAAGGCGGCGGCGGAAGTCGTTGTGAATGCCCGCCACACCTATGTGCTCGGCGTCGGCGTAAACAACTCCAATGCCCGCAACTTCACTTATCTCGCGGATATGGCTGTGGACACGATCTGGACCATCCCGCGCCTCGGCTCTGTTGCCACAGATGACCTGGCTCGCGCGGACGAGCAGGACGTTCTGATCGCCATGACCTGCAAACCCTACCGCACCGATGTGATTACGGCAGTGGAACTCGCCCGCAAACAGGGCCTCAGGATCATCGCAATCTCTGACAGTCCCGCCTCGCCCATTGTGGTCGGCAGCGATTATGCCTTCATTGTCGATGCTGAAACGCCGCAGTTCTTTCCGTCCTCGGTGGCAACCGTCGCTTTACTGGAAACACTGCTGGCATTCGTCATCGCCGATGCACCTGAAGAGGTGATTTCCAGCATCGAACGCTTTCACACCCGCCGCCATGAAATGGGGCTCTATCAGGAAGAGTGGAAGGACCGCTCATGAACCAATACAGCCAGCTGATCCGTTCCCTTGAAGCACGGTATTACACCGACCCGGCTCATTTCGAGACGGAGAAGGCAGGACTTCTGGCACGAACTTGGCACTTCGCCGGCCACAGTTCTCAACTCGAAAAGCCTGGTGACTATTTCACTGTGGACATCGCTGGAGAGAGTATAATCTGTCTGCGCGACAAGGACGATCGGCTGCAGGCTTATTTCAATGTCTGCCAACACCGGGCGCATCCGCTTGTCCAGGGCGAGGGTAATACCAAACTGCTTGTATGCCCCTATCACAGCTGGACCTACGAACTCACCGGTGCCTTGCGCTCGGGACCAAATGTGCGCTCGGTCCCCGGTTTCGACCGCAGCGAGATCTGTCTGACATCGGCCCGCATTGAAGATTTTTGCGGGTTTTTATTCGTGAACCTCGACCCGAATACAAGACCCATGGACGACTGGTTCCCGAATGTACGCGAAGAGCTGCGTGCATATGTACCGGACATCGACAGGCTCAAACCTCTCGAATGGGTGGAAATTCCAGAACACTGCAATTGGAAAGTCTCGGTCGAAAACTATTCGGAATGCTACCACTGCTCCATCAATCATCAGACCTTCGCGACCGGTGTCATCAAACCGGAAACCTATGACATCCAGCCCCAGGGATACTGTTTGCGTCACACGACGGAATGCCAGAACCTGGAAAGCATGACCTACGAAATCGACCTCCATGCGAACGAACATGCCGGAGATTATTCATCCTGGTTCCTGTGGCCCCTTTTCTCCTTCCAGGTCTATCCCGGTAACATCCTGAACACTTACCACTGGCGCGCCATTGATGCCGAGAACGTGGTCGTCTGGCGTGGCTGGTACACGATTGATGGCGTGGATTCTGAGATTATCCGTCGTCTCGCTCTGCAGGACAGGTCGACAACGGTTGAAGAAGACATCTATCTAGTGGAATCAGTTCAAAAAGGTCTTCGAAGCCGTGGTTACAAACCAGGTCCCTTGGTTCTCGATCCCGCCTGCGGCGTCAACTCCGAACATTCCATCAAGACATTGCAAAACTGGATGCGGGAAGTTTGATGCCGGACGCGAATGCTCAAAATATCGGTATGCCAAGTGAATGGACGCCTGAACAGAAACTGTTTCCGCATCAGGTCGGTTTCACTTGCCCGCCACATGACTGGGATGCAGCCCCCTCCGATTTCCTGCGCATTTCCCCCGCCTCAGTCGGTGTCCATGGCTGGATGCTCCATGTACCGGATTATCGGCATAAGCTCGATCAGCGCACCCAAAACTTCGGCATGCTGGAGGAATTCGCCTCCCTGATGGCCAACAATGGTGCCGATGTCTGCGCCCAGGTCGGCTCCAACTGGGTACATGCTTCCGGTCTGGGCGTTCAGGGGGTTGCGGATTTCTGCAAAAAACTCAGCGACCGACATGGTTTCGCGTTTCACATGGCAGGTTATGCAATGGTCGAAGCATTGCGTGCAATGAATGTCGAGAAAGTTGCCCTGAATGCCGTTTATCATTGGCCTGAATGGTGGCAGGGCACGGTCGACTTCCTGCGTGAAGCCGGTTTCGATGTCATCTGGGCCGGCAATTTCGTTGATCAAGGCTGGTTCGAAACTCAGGAAGACGTCAACGCGCTTAGATGGATTTTTGACGGTGATCTGGCCCAAAGAAGCTTCGAATACGTAGCTGAAAAGGCTCCCAACGCTGACGCATACATCGCCAATGGCATGGTCAATTTCCGAACCGGTCCAGGTGGCTTGCCGCAGCGAATTCTGCATGTGACGCCTGAGCTGGAGGAAATGCTCGGCAAGCCCGTCATCGCCCATGACACCGCTCTTTACTGGCGCGTCTTCCAATCGCTTGATCTCGCTCCGATCGGGAACCATGGACGCCTGTTGGAGATGCTTTGAATGCACAAGATTGTTGCCCTTTGGGCTGTGCCCCGCTCAACCTCGACTGCCTTCGAATGGATGATGCGCCAGCGCGGCGACCTGGACTGTTTGCACGAACCTTTCGGGGAAGCCTGGTATCAGGGCGAAGAACCGTTCTGGCCACGTTGGAAACCGGGCGACAAGACAACACCCGGACTGACGCTTGAAAACGTTTGGGAGGATATTCGCGCACGCGCAAATACCGGTCCCGTTTTCCTCAAGGATTTTCCTCATTACATCAATCATATGTGGGATACCGACTTCCTGTCACACTTCACACACGCGTTCCTGATCAGGGACCCCGCCCTGACAATCACGTCCATATATGCCAGATGGCCTGACTTTGACGCAGCCGAAGTCGGCTTTCCCGAGCAGCGTGCCCTTTACGACTTGCTCTGCGCCCTGAACGAAGCTCCCCCTCCTGTAATCGACAGCAACGACCTTCTGGAAAATCCAGCCGGAACCGTTGCAGCTTTTTGTGAAGCGGTCGGCATACCCTTCATCGAAGAGGCCCTCAGCTGGGAGCCCGGAGCAGAGACCAGCCAGTACAGTTGGTGGGACGGAGGCTCGTTCCATGCGAACCTCCGCAATTCCACGGGACTGCGACCGCAAAACCGGAAATATGTCGAGATGTCGGAAGCTCCCGACAGGGTCAAACATGTCTACCGGCGCATGAAACCCCATTACGACCGGCTTTACGCGAACAGGATCAGACCGCAGTGACCGATGTTCCCGGCTATTGGCAAAACTTCATCGACGGTTCTTTTTGTGATGGTGGTTCTGGCCGCCTCGCGGTATTGGATCCTGCGACCGGAGAACCATTTGCCGAACAGGCGCTCGCCGATGCCAAAGATGTCGACCGGGCCGTCGCCGCAGCAAAGGCCCTGAGCGACAGTGGAACCTGGTCGGGTCTGCGACCGGTCGAGCGTGGCCGCATCGTACGAAAAATGGGTGACTACATTCTCGAGCGGATCGACGAGATTGCTCCGATCCTCACACGAGAAGCTGGAAAGCCGCTCTGGGAAGCACGGTTGGAGATAGAAGGTGCTGCCCGTTATTTTGAGTATTACGGCAATCAGGCGGAAACGGTTGAGGGCCGTTCCATTCCCCTTGGCCAGAGCTATTTCGATTTCACCACTCACGAACCGTTTGGCGTTTCCGCGCAGATCATACCCTGGAATTATCCGATGGAAATGACAGCCCGCTCGCTTTCCGCTGCTCTGGCGGTTGGCTGTTCGGTTGTTGTCAAAACCCCGGAACTCGACCCGCTCACCAACCGTTTTTTCGCCGATGCCGCTCTCGCCTGCGACCTGCCCAAAGGCGCGCTCAACCTTCTTTGTGGATTGGGTAAGGACGCAGGTGCGGCGCTTGCGGCTCATCCCGATGTCAATCAGATCGTCTTTACCGGGTCTGTGGCCACCGGCATTTCCATTGCCAGTGCAGCTGCCCGAAACGTTGTGCCCTGCATTCTGGAACTCGGTGGAAAATCCGCAGCCATTGTGCATGATGACGCCGATCTCGACGCCTTTCTATCTGACGTCCGCTGGGGCATCTATTTCAACGCCGGACAGGTGTGTTCGGCCATGTCACGGGTCATCGTGCAGGAGCGTGTGCACGATAGGCTGGTGGATGGCATCGCGGCGATGGCGGAAGGACTTGAGGTTGGCAACGGTCTGTCTTTCCCCAACTTCGGCCCCAATATGGGCGCCATGATTTCCGAGGACCAGTGCCAACGTGCTTCGGCGATGATCACACAGGCCGAACGCGAAGGCGCTAGACTTGCAACAGGTGGCCGACGCATGAACAGGCCTGGGTATTTTCTCGAACCCACGGTCCTGGCCGAAGTAACGCCAGAGATGACAATCGCGCAGAACGAGGTCTTCGGTCCGGCATTGTCGGTACTGAAGTTCAAAGACGAAGATGAGGCAATCCGAATTGCCAACAGCACCCCATACGGCCTTGTCGCCGGCGTATTCACGACGGATCTGGATCGGGCGATGCACGCGTCGAAACAACTTCGAGCCGGTCAGATCTTCGTCAATGAATGGTATGCGGGTGGTGTCGAAACACCCTTTGGCGGATTCGGCAAATCGGGCTACGGTCGCGAAAAAGGCAGGGAAGCCTTGCTGAACTACGTTCAAACCAAAAATGTCGCGATCAAGCTGAGGTAAATCATGGATCAGGATTTGTTTGAAAAAGGCCTCGCTCAGCGCAAGGCCACACTCGGTTCGGACTATGTTGAGAAGAACCTTGCTGCAGCCGACGACTTCACCCGTCCGTTTCAGGAAGCCATGACGTCCTGGTGCTGGGGCTTTGGCTGGGGTGACGAGGTCATTGATGCCAAGACACGCTCAATGATGAACCTTGCCATGATCGGTGCGCTCGGCAAAATGACCGAGTGGGAAACTCATTGCCGGGGTGCATTGAACAATGGCGTCTCAAAGGAAGAAATCCGAGCGATCATCCATGTGGTCGGCATCTATTGCGGCGTGCCCCAGGCCCTGGAATGTTTCCGCGTTGCCAAGAAAGTGCTTACGGAAAACGAGGCCTGAGGAACGGTTGTTGACTTCGGTCAGTTGACGTTTCTGGTCTCCGGCAGGAGCGTGGAAACGTCAAAGCAGGTTCCGTCGACGCTGCAGATCTTCGACACCGGCAACACCTGGCGCATGTTGTAACACTGGGCGGTCGGCTTGAACTCGTACAACGTCACCTGTTCGCCCCCGTCACTTGCCGGTGACTGGTGGTTCACGACGTCGTAGCGGCAGGTGCCAGAGGTTGCAGTTGCCGAAACAGTGTCCGGATCTGCGGACGGAGGCACAACTGTCAGATCTCCGTTCTCACTGGTGATGCCAACGCCATACCAGACATTCCCGGTAAAGCTGCCAGCGCCCTCGAGCCCATCTGACCAGAATCCGCTTTCGGCATGACCTGCTGAATCCATCGGCACATTCTGCGCCAGTTCAACCGCAGCGGTCACCGCACCGAGGTCAATGTCAAACTCGTCTGCATCGACAATGACACCGTTTACAGTCAGCACCAACGGTTCGAACGCATCGGGATCAATGTCTTCCCCGTAGAGGATAGTCTGATCTTCTGCAATGACCTTAACAATCGGGGCGACCGAATAAATCAGGCCATTGCCGCTGGCAAAGCTTGCCGGTGCCGGATCACTTTCGTCGAACGTTGTGGCGTATCGCAGGAAGTCGCGATTGGTGATCTCGATATCGTCGCGGTTGTTGTCCGGGCGGGTCGAATAGATCAGCCAGCGACCGGTTCCGACACCAAGAGGCGTCAGGGACCCACTGTCATTGTGAAAGTCATCACCGGCAGCAAAGATCAGGTTACCGCTGCCTGTATTCTGGAAGGACAGGCCGGACTGGAAGACAATGTCGTTTGCCGCGATGACCGTCAGATCGTTGGCATTCGCCTGGGCGACCGTGCCATAGAGCGCAAGTCCGGTATCCGTCGCCTTGATCCAGACATTGCCCCCACTGAGCGCATTGTCCAGAATTCTGTCGGAAATTGTGCCATTCGCCCCCGAAGCCAGAAAAACACTGGCGTCCTGATCATAACCGGCCGCTGTTGCCGTAACGTCTGCATTCGAAATTGCACCGATACTGGCGGTCGCGTGGCCAAGCCAGGCAAAAGAATAATCGCCGGATCCGTTTTCGATGCTGACTTCACCATCGGCAGTCAGGGTGATATCTCCCTGTTGAGTTCCGCCTGTCTGACCGGAAGCGCCGTATTCCGCCGCTCCGTGCCCCAGCTGGGCATAGGTGCTGTCGTATTCTCCACCGATCAATCGAACGTTGCCGCCTGCGGTCAGGGTAATGTCACCACTGTTGGAATTGTTGCTGTTCGCACCACCATGACCCAACTGTGCGTATGCCTGTGCGTCAATTCCGCCTTCTGCCACCACATCGCCATCTGTGATGAGCTCAACACTGCCGCTAAAGGTTCCGATGGATCCCAGATTTTCACCGGCATCGCCGCCACCATGACCGATCTGGCTGTAGGCTTTGTAGGACCCACCGACAAGACCGATACTGGATGTCGCCTCGACAAGGATGTTGCCGGTCAGGCTGTCGATACTACCACTCCCCGTCCCGGCATCCTGGCCACCGTGACCAATTTGCGTGTAGCTGTAATCCCCGGATCCGGCCTGGAAATCGACTGCTCCGCCCGCAATCAAGGTTACGTTGCCGCCAACAGGGCCTGCAATGCCACTATCCTGGACAAAGCCCGCACCACCGTGACCGATTTGTGCATAGGCCTGCTCATCATCGCCGCCGGTTGCCGAAACGTCTCCATCAGTCGAAACGGATACATCGCCGCTGATTTCCCCGATGGCTCCGAAGTCTTCACCAGCCTCTGAACCACCATGCCCGATCTGGGCGTATGCCTTGTAGGACCCGCCGGAAAGAACGATGCCTTCTGCTCCTGCAACAGTGACATTTCCTGCAAGGACATCGACAGAACCACCGTCGGACGCCACCTCCTGACCACCATGCCCCACCTGGGCATAGCTGTAGTCACCGTTGCCGGCCTGAAGCGTTACCGTACCATCCGACGTGAGCGAAACGTTGCCGTTGATCCAGCCGCCTCTACCGCCATCCTGCGCGTAGTTATAACCTCCGTGGCCGACTTGCGCATATGAGGCATATCCAGACCCTCCGGTGAGATCGGCATCGCCGCCAACCGTGATGGCTATATCTCCTGAAAGTGAGCCGATTATACCGCAGCACGCGGCGGCATCCGCACCGCCGTGCCCGATCTGGGCATCGGCGTACCTGTGCGGTCCGGTAGCAACAACAAGCAGCGATCCGTCGGCATCAATCGTGATGTCTCCCGAGACATCCCCAATTGAACCAAACAAACCACCGCTTTCTGTGCCCAGATGACCGATCCGGCCATAAGCATATCCCGACACGCCCCCTTTGACGGTCACATCACCACCAGCAAGAACCGTTATGTCTCCATCGACGTCGCCGGAGGTGCTTTCATAGCTGAAGCCACCACCACCATGACCGATCTGTGCAAACGAACCGATCTCGTTCGCCAGAACGGAAACGTCGTTGACGGCTTCGATCAGCAAATCACCGAAAAGACCGCCCAAAGCGGAATACGCCCGGTGACCGATCATGGCGAAGCCCCCTTCGTTGCCAGCTTCGACAAGTACGTCGTTTTCCGCGCGCACCAGGAAAGTGCCATCGGCAAAATCCGTTCCATCGAGCAGATATCCGAGCAAAGCGACATAACCGCCATTGCTACCGACGACATTTACATCATAGCCATAGGCTCGGTTGGCTCCGCTTCTGGTTCCAACTAGAATATCATCTGCCTGCGCGCCATCACCGACAACAACTGAGCCGCCGTTTTGACCGAACAGCGCGAGCGAACCGAGCACCTGGCTGTCAAATACAGTTGCATCAAAGTCCGCCGACGGCGTCCAGACCGTCTGGTTCACATTGTAACCGGCCACCAGATTGACATCACCACCGCTCGCGCTTTCGTTTTGCAGACCGACATCGGCGAAATTCATGTCATAGGCCGCCAGCAGGCTGAGGCTGTTGGCCGAGCTGTAGGTCTGATCGTCTGAGACTGCGCCGCTGGCTGCTTCCAGCGACAGCGAGCTGTCGGTCGCGATCAGCGCGACATTGCCACCCGACAAACCGTTTTCGATCATGTCGGTGGAGAAAATTCCGAGACCGCCACTGGCGATCGCCGAACTGTCCCGATCAAATGCCGTAGCCTGTGCAAAGATATTCGCATTGGAAATCGCATCGGTATCCGATGTCGCGTGCCCGAACCAGGCCCATGAATAATTATTTGTCGGATCGTCGCCGTCAATGATCGAGAATTCACCCGATGTGTCGACAAAGATGTCTCCCTGCCGGGTTCCAGATGCCTGCGAACTGTTGCCATAGGTTGCATCACCGTGGCCAATCAGTGCGTATGTCCAACTTCCTGCACCACCTGTCAACGTCACATCTCCGGCCACCGAAACCGTGACATCACCGCTGTGATTGCCTGAGACTTGTAATCCGCCGTGACCAAGTTGCGCATAGCTGAAACTTAAATCGCCTGCAGTGAACGCCAGACTACCGGTGGAATTGATCTGAATGTCACCGCTGTGATCGTCTGAGGAAAAATGCCCGCCGTGACCAAGTTGCGCGTAGGCAAAACTGTCCGGTATCCCGGCGGCAAAAGTAACGTTGTTTACCGAAGCGAGGGTAATCGAACCGCTCTTGTTACCGGTGACGTTGTAACCGCCATGGCCGAGATGGGCGTAAGAGGTGTAGTCCTTGGCTTCAAATTTCAGGTCATTGGCGGAGGTGATAACAATGTCACCTTCATGCGTTCCGTTGGCACGATAGCCGCCGTGACCAAGCTGGGCGAAGGAAACATGGCCCTCACCGCCCAGAAACGAGAGGTCGTTCGCAGAGGTGATGGTAATGTTACCTGTATGATCGCCAACCGCGTACGTGCCGCCATGTCCAAGTCGGGCCGGCGCATCGTAACCGGCACCGCCCTGAAACGTAAGGTCGTTTACGGAAACGATATCGATCGCCCCGCCAAACGCACCATATGCACCATAGCCACCATGTCCCAATTGAGCATAGGAATAGTAACCTGAGCTGCCACCGGTGAAATTGATGTTTCCTGCGACTTCAGCCGTAGTGGTAGCATCCACAGTTGCCTCGATCGCATCGGGAGCACCTGGGTCGGCCCCGATGTGACCGATCTGCGCGTAGCTGTAATCCTCTGCTCCGGCCTGGACGTTGGCATCATTTGCCAGCCTGACACTGATATCGCCATTCACATTGTAAACCGCAGTGGCATCGCTGACTTGAAAACCGAGCTGTGCGTAAGCCTGCTCGGTTGTATCCGATCCGCGCAGGACCAGATTGTACCCATAGACGTTCGTCTCGCCCGAGCGCGACCCAACAGCAATGCCAGTGGTCTGCGTCCCGTCGCCAATGATCACCGAGCCGAAATTGGTTCCGCCGTCATAGCTTTGACCGAACATGGTCTGGGTCGACAGGTCTGCACTTGCAAAAACCGAGTTGTCGAATGTCAGGTTTGTTTGCAATCCCCCTGTTACGGTTCCGGTAAGGCCACTCGTTCCATCCCAACCAGCAACAAGATTGACAGCGCCGCCAGTCGCATTCTGATTCTGTAGAGAACCAGAAAAAACAATGTTGCCGTTCGCCAGCAGGCTCAAGTCGTTGGAATAATCGTAAGTGTAATCCGACGTCCAATAAATATGACCAGGATCCGAACGACCGTCATCATGGGTCGTCACCACGACATCGTTCGCAAATAACGCAGTCGCGAGGGTTGTGAGCGAAATGAAGCTGTTGGCTATCCCGCTGTCAGCCAGTCCGATCTCGATATCCGTCGGATCCAGCAGCAAGGTGCCGCCGCCCGTATCGACCGTGCCGGCGAATCCGAGCGAACCGTAGGAAGAAACTTCGGCGAAACCACCATTGACGTCTCTGTCTGATCCGAAGGCATCGATGTGGCCGGCAAAATCAGTCCTTTCCTCGGACCACAAGATTGCGGCACCGCCTGCGCCTTCACTGGAGCTGACATCAATCCGGCTGGCTTCATCAACCAGCAGGCGGGCGACATTTTGAACTTCGTCGACGGCCAAGTCCCGGCCACCCATCAGCTCACCGCCAACGCGCACCTGGCCACCGCCGGTTGCACCGCTCGCATCAAGCAGGGCGTTCGTCAGCGTGATGTTGCTGTTCGCACCGATGTCAATGTTGCCGCCGACATCACCGCTTGCATCGAGCAGTCCGGAGATTTCGACCAGATCGGCATTGATGAAAATCTCGCCGCCGTCGGTCGTGCCGCCGCTGTTGTGCCGACTGCGGATGGTTTTATTGACTTTGACCCGACCGCCACCGGCGCCAAGAAAAACACGACCACCGCTTTTGCTGAAGCCTGTGGCGTTGATCGCGCCACCGTCGTTGCCTGCCAGCGCGTAGATATTGCCGCCATTCGTCTTCAGTTCTGCGACAGCAGCCTCGATCATGCCCTTCTCGGTCACGGAATCCGTTGCACCACCGACCTTGACCAGGAACTTGCCGTCGTCGAGGGCCGCATCGCGCAAGAGAATTTCGCGCCCTGCAGCCAGACCGACCGTGCCTTGTTGCGCCGTCAGTTTGCCTTCATTGACGACAGTTCGCGAGATCAGTGCAACGTCCCCGCCCAGTGAAGAGATCTGCCCAAGATTGACTACGGATGTGTCAGCGGAACCGGAAAATGTTATGTCGCCGCCGTTCAGAAAATCTTCGTCCGTGACATCAAGCGTGGAGGCGATGAAACTGCCTCCGGTTTCAATGACACCGCTTTCGCCGATCAGCACACCATTCTGGTTGACCAGAAACACCGATCCGCTTGCAGACAGTTTGCCGTAAATCTTGGAAGCATCTCCGCCGGTCACCCGGTTGAGCGTCGCACCGCTGCCGTTGTTGAACGTTACCGAATTGCCTTTGCCAATGGAAAAGCTGTTCCAGTTGACGATCGACTTGTCGGACTTCTGCGTGACCAGGAGATTGTCTGCACTGGGCTTGGTGATCGATGCGTCGCCGGCGACCACCTTACCGCCGCTTGGCAACTCACCAGCAAGTGCCGGCTGAACCACCGACGTCACGACCATCACAGTTGAAATCGACAAAGAGACAACCGGACTTTTACGCATCAGACAATACTCCACCATCCGGTGAAATCCGCAGGATTTACCGGTCGAAATGCCCTGATTTATGTTTTTCGGATCCCAGGCTTACCCAGCGCACAAAGTGGCTTGGCCACATGCATTGCAGAGATATTTACAAAACGATCCGCCCAATTAACACTTTATCAACTATTTCAATTGCGGAAAGGAGTCCAGCTAAGCCCCGTAGGAATTGCCAATAGGGTAAACGCACAACCAGGCTTTAGATATTATTTAAAATCCGCAAATGAACGCCGTCGAATGCCGCCCGTGAGCCGCCCAAGAGCGTTGAACAGGCCGCAATGCGCAGGTCTTTCAGCTTTGATAGATTGGAAAATCAGGTCAGGCGGGAGGCAGTGCGTTCAGCGCACTGGTAATGCCAAGAAGTGAAATCTGCTGACTCATGCTGTCACCCTGAAGGGTTTTGGCAGTAATGGTCAGCGTTAATCCGCGCTTGAGATTACGCGCAAAAGTGCCGTCCAGCCGAATTGGCACGAGACACCCCGTTTCAACACGGCTTGCATGACAGGACCTGAACGCCGCTTTGACGGGCTTCTTTTTGTCGATCCTAAGCTTCAGCCCACCGGGCAACAGCAAACCCAGCCTCGTTCTGATGACCAGGATCAACTGCGTTCCCTTCCCGCTTTTGACGGACTGAACCGTAGCGGCAATGAGCGGAGAGTCTTCTGTAATCAGACTGGCAGGCGTTTCAGGTGCGCCAGCATAAGCAAGACCGCAAACTTCCCGCTCCTGCGTAGGTGACTGAACGCAAACCTTTTTCCAGGCCTCAAAGTCGGTTTCACGACCAATCGAAGAACCGGCGTTTTCTGAAGACGGCTCTGCACTTCCCTGCCCGGTGGTCTGGGCACCGGAAGGCAGTGCTCCCGCCGCGCACAGGAAACACAGGCCGACAAGCGCAGGAAATCTCGCGATTTTCACTCTGTGTCTCCAGGGGCCATGGCTTGTTCACATGCTCAATAGCGAAGGACAACCGTGCCGAAGATAGAGGTTTCCCCCTGATTGGTATCCGGTCCACCGCTCAAAGCATGTCCGGCTTCGATAGTTGCCGTGAGATATTCGCTCACGGCAAGCTCCAGACCGGCGCCGATACTTTGAAGACCGCGATCATCCGAACTATCGTCCCAGACATATCCGGCATCAAAAAATGCGTAGGCTTCCGCACCAAAGGCAAGGTCAGTGCCGAGATCGTGCCTGAAAACCGGTGACCGCAATTCCAGGCTGCCATAAATTCCGCTGTTGCCCGACACTTCATTTGTGGTGTAGCCGCGCACGGTCGTCGATCCGCCGATTGCGATCTTCTCCAGATCCGGCAACTCGTCGCCGGTCGCTTGACCGGCAAGGCCAACCGAAATTCCGAACCCCTGTTTCCAACGTGTAATCTGTTCGACGGAACCATAGAAATAGGCATAATTGGTGCTGTTGGCGAGCATGTTGGCCGGGCTGAGAGCAGCATAGGCCTCGAAAATGCCGTCGGTATCCAGGGCACCGAAATTGAAGCCGTATTGTCCTCTCGCCCCGAGCCGGAACTGGCCGACATCATCATTCGACTTTGAGACGACCGTGTCGGCAAACTCGATATCGGAAAACTGCCGCTTGACATCAAACCCTGCAAACACGTCGAACTGCCGGGCGCCGGGCAGATCAAGCGGAAACGCCAGCTCGGAAGTTATGGCCCAGCTCTGGCTGTATTCATCGAAAAACGAATTCAGTACCGAGCCGCTTTCGACATAACCGGCGGTCAGTTGCAACTTGGTTCGAACCAGCCCTGCAATGTCGATTGGCGCAAAATAGGAAAACGCATGGGATGCATAGCCCGGAGCATGAGAGACGTTGACAAGGTCACCATATCCGAGGCTCTCCGGATTGAAGGTGCTCAGATAGGAAATCTGGTGATCAAGAAAAGGCAGATTGGCGACGTTGCCGCCAGCAAAAACACGATTGCGTCCGGAGGCAGCTGTCCCGGAATTTGCATACCCGGCATAAACCGTCCATGGACGACGCTCGTTTGATCGCAGAACGATATCGGTCGCCCCCGGCACGGTTCCCGGTTCAAAGACAGCGCCCAGGCTGCGATAGGGATTGAGGTTCAGCCAGTTGAGGTCCTGCACCAGACTGGAGGCATCAATTTCCTCCCCAGGACGCTGACGAACGTGATCAAGAATGTAGTCGTTCGGCGTCCAGACATTGCCCTCGGCAGTCACGTTGCCCGCTTTGAATTCAATAACTTGCAAGGTCAGTGTACCACCGGTCACTTCCTGAGGCGGAGCGACAACGGAGACAAACGGTTTGTCTGCGGACCGGTAACGGCGAATGATTTCAGCGCGGATTTCGTTCAGCAGTCTTTGTGAAAGAGGCTTGCCGACAAAAGCTTCGAGCTTTCTTTGCAACGCTGCGTTCTGCAGCACCTTGCCACCGTCACTCACGGCTTGCGGCCCAAGACCGGTTCTCTGTTCTCCGAAGATCAAGGGCGCCGGATTTTCTTCGACGACCTGAGCGAGACCTGGAGCGCTTACTCCGGCAAACAGTAATGTAAACCAGACGGCGAATGCACGCGCTCCACCTCTGGAACATCTTCCAGGAGAATAAGTTTTTTCAAACACTTGAGCCTCCGGCGCACACAATTATTTTTTCAACACGCCACTATTCGACTCAAGCATCGAAAATTATGGTTAATATCTTGTTAACCATAATTTTCGATCCTCAGATCATTACTATTCAGCACACGAAAAGAACTGGTCTTCCACTTGGCCGTTTCGCGCTGGACCATTTGATAACAGCCGACA
>NZ_JAILWL010000003.1 GCF_025698965.1 Roseibium sp. | reverse complement strand
TCATCGCCAAGCATGGAAAAATAGGAAGCAACAACAGCGTCGTTTTCTGTATCTGACCAATTATCCGAACTCATGATTGCCAGGCTAGACTAACGTTTTGGTTGTGTCATTTCGAAAAACGAACTGGCTGAAATTGTCACTACGTCATGCTCCAATACGCAATTCATTTGCTCCCAGTGCAAGACAACTCCTTCACAGCCAAGATGCTTAAAGTCCATTCTTCAGCTCTGAACGAATGAATTTGGAAGCTGAGCGGAAGTGGCTTGGTCCGGCGGCTTCGGCCCATCTGCCGGGTGTCCAGGTGTTGTTCGCGCCCTTCATCGGGCCACCATACAGCTCTTCATCCGTGTGGTTTTCGTTGAAGGTGTGGAGCGCGTGGAAGCGATCTTGCAGGAACGCTTTTGCTTCGGGCCAGTCCATGCTGATCTGACTTTTCCGTAAGTCAGCATTGTAGCGTTTCAGATCGTTCCACCTGTAGCCTTCTGCCGGAAAGAAAACCGTCTTCCCGTCCTGCCCATCGGCATACCATCCCAGAAAAAGATCGATCCAATGGGCGCGGTGCGCGACAATGTCCTTGATCGAGGTGTCCTCCCCGTCCTTCTTCATCGCGACCGAAACATCAATTGGCCCGATCAGCTTCGACAGCTTGTCGAACTCGTTCCGCGTGATTTCAAGCAATTCCGATTTGCTGGTAGCGGCCATTACATGCCTCCGTTTGCCTGATGGCTAACGGAATCTCAGGTGCGCGTCGTTGATGGAAATCAGTCCGCGGTCATGTGAAATTCGTCACAGGTTCACGGCAGCTGCGTGAATTGCGACCGGTTCTACGAGCAGCGCTGAAGCAACAGCTGCATCGCATTTTCGAAAAGGGCCGGCGTTTCTTCGGCGCGCGCAGCAAGTTGTGCCCCTTCCATGAGAGCGAGTCCCGCCGCAGCCTCCATCGGCGGATCGCCGACAAGGGTGATCGTCCCATCGGCCTTTCCGGCTTCGAAAATTTCCTTCAGCCAGGTTATCATCATGGTCCGAAATCGGCTGATCTGCGTGATCACATCCGCCGGCAAACTTTCCCGGCTTGTCGAAAACGCCACGCACAAACAGAGGCTTTTGCCCCCGTCCAGAGCCGAACGGTACTGATCGACGACCGCACGCAGTTGCGCACTGCCGGAAACCTCGGTCACAACGATATGCGTGCAGGCTTCATCGAGCGTTTTGTGATAGCGCTGCATGAGCGTGACCGCGAGCGCTGCCTTGGTCGGAAAGTGGTGATGGATGCTTGCCTTGCGGATACCGACTTCCTCGGCCAGATCTGCATAGCTGAAACCATCGAACCCGCAAGCGCGGGCGATGCGCTCGGCCGAATCCAAAACGGCGCTCTTTGTGTCAGTCGACATTTTCTCTGCCTGCTACCATGTGTTCCAGCGTATTTATTACGCTTTCAGCGGATTCCAAAGCACCTTCAATAAAGCCCCCGAAACGGGCAGCAACCTCGGTCCCGCCAAAAAGCAGAGTGCCGCCCCAAAGTTCCGCCATCGCACGGGGCAGGCCGTAGACCGGATGTGCGTAAAGGGGCGCTTTGTCCGCCAGTGTCGAGGTGTGCTGATCGAACGCCCAGTCTTTGATCAGAAGGCTAACGGGTTCTGCTGCCTTCTCTCCGAACAGACGGACCAGTTGCCGCATCAGCTGATAGCGCAGGGTTCCCATGTCCTGGCGATGTTCCGGCGCTACGCCGATGAAGCCGAAAAGCGCAAAGGAGCTGCCGTCCGTCGGAGATGCGTCATGGATCTCGACCATGGGCCCCACGCGGCTCATCGCATCTCCGGACAATCCCTCCTCGCGCCAGAAGGGTGTGTTGTAGATAGCAATGGCCTTCGCCTGACCCGCCATCCAGGTCGGGATGCCTCGCATCGCCCGGACGGTAGCCTCGGGAAGAGAGGGGGTAAATCGCAGTTCAGCGGCCAGACGGGGCGGAAGCGCCAGCACAACCTGCCTGGCAAAGAGACGTTCTCCTGTCGCCAGTTCCGCCGTGATCCCGACTTTGCCACGTGTCAGGCTGACGACCTTTGCATTCAAGCGCTTTCTGGTGTCCGGCACGCGTCCTGCCAGCACCCCGGTCAATGCATCAAGGCCTCCCTCCAGCCGCCAGGAGCCTGCCATCGATGCGTATCCGACGCCGCGCTGAACCCGGCCAGCCTCATCTTCATAGATCAACTGGCCTTCGGAAAACTGGTCGAATTTTTCCAGGCCAAGCCGTTTGATCATGGCTGCGATCCGCGGCTGACCGGGCCAGAACCAGGCTGGCCCTAGATCGAAATACTCTTCGCCGTAATGTTCGGTGAGGATGCGTCCGCCGAACCGGTCCCGTGCCTCGACCAGCATGTAGTCTGCACCCTTCGCCTGAAGCCTCTCGGCAAGAGCAAGACCGGACAGGCCGCCTCCAATGATCAGCGTGCTCAATCTAGAACCCTTCCGATGCCGGGCGCAGGTCAAGCTCGTGCGTCCAGGTGGAACGTGGCTGATGGGCAAGCTGCCAATAGACCTCTGCGATCTCGTCGGGCTTCATCATCTTTTCCGTATCGAGGCTGTGCAATGTGCGGGAACGGGCCGTGTCGATGATGCCGTCCAGAATGACGTGGCAGACGTGAATGCCAGCCGGTTGAAACTCGCGCGCCAGCGATTGCGTCAGGCCGCGCAGGGCAAATTTGGCGCTGGCAAACGCGGAAAACCGGGCACCGCCGCGCAAGGACGCCGTGGCACCTGAGACGACAAAAGTTCCACCGCCCGCCCGGGTCATCGGTTGCAGCGTGGCTTGCGCCAGCAACACGGCCGATTGCACCATGGAAGCCCAAGTGCGGCGGTAGTCATCCAGGGTGGTTTCGGCAAACGGGGCGATCACCAGCTCCGCCGTGTTGTGCACGACGATTTCCGGCGGACCGTGATCGGCAATCAGGCCGGCAAGTGTCGCCGGAACCGCCTCGGCATCCGCCAGATCCAGTTCAACAAAGCGTCCGCACGGATCATCCGGCCGCGTCCGGCCCAGGCCGACAGACATCAGTCCACCGGTTTCGAAACGCGAGACGAGGGACTGACCAAGACCAGCCCCCGCTCCGGCGACAAGCGCCCAGGGTTTGCTCTTTTCCGTCATGTAACCGGCGCCTTGGCAAAAGGAAGGTGACCCGTCTTTATCCAGACCTTCGCGCCCTCGTCCCCCGCGATAACCGACAGCCCTTGCCCTTCCGGCAGACGCAGCCACGCACCTTTTTCGAGTGTGTCCCGGCCCTCGGTCAGAGCTCCATCGATCACCAGCAGTTCGATCCCACCGGTGTCGGAATTGGTCAGGGTCGCGCCGTCATCGAGATGGCTGTACGTCACCGTCTCGCGATCATCCTTGTGCAGCTGCGTCGTTGCTACACCGTTTGATGGCGCCTCCAGTTCCTCTACCATGTTCTTGCGGAACTGGTTGCGGTCCTCCATGTCGAATTGCCAGAGTTTGACGAATATTGTGCAGCCGGGTTCGGACCTCGGCGTATGGGAGGTTGTCGGTGGATTGCGCACATAAGTGCCGGCAGGAAAATCTCCGTGTTCGTCCTGGAACACCCCGTCAAGAACAATGAATTCCTCTCCGCCTGTGTGGGTGTGAGCTGAAAAGGAGCTGTTCGGTGCATAGCGTACGATGGTCGTCGCCCGAGCGACCTCGCCGCCGATGCGGTCCAGCATTCGGCGGTCCACGCCAGGCATGGGCGACGCCTTCCACTCGGCCCGACCGGAGTGAACCAAGACACGTTCGCTGAAATCTGCATTCAGTTCCATATTTCGTCCTTTCGATCTGAAGCAAGGGCGACGTGGACCCACGCAGGGTTGGGAAAGTGTCCGATGTCATAGATTTTCATGACCATGTTCTTCGAGCTGGATTAAAATTCACATACCTACCTACTACTAGGTAGGGTAAATTTCAAGTTTGCTTTGACGCCCTGAATTTCACATAGACGTGATAGGGATGGGCCTGTCTCGGGTGAACAGGACATCGCACCCGACCAGGTGCAATTGCTTAAGTAGAAAAATCGGATGGTTTTCGTTGAAGGTGGCAGACCGTTTCGACATAGTCGTCACGCAAAATCACGATCGGGGTCTTACTTCAGGTGAAATACACGGGGTTGGAAATAGGCGTACCCCTCGCGCTTGGTTTTCCGTTTGCAAGGACGAATGCGGATCGCGGAACCGCATTTGACATTGCCGGACAGGGAATTACCAATCGGCCCTGCCTTCGGACGGCATGGGGCTGCGTCAAAAGTCGGGTTACATCGAAATCGAAGGAGGCAGCGTAATGGGACTGCGCTTTATTTTTATGCTGACACGAAACGACAAGACCGTGGAAGATGCCGAACAACACCTGGCGACCGCGCTGGCTGCGGGTGTGCATCACATCGGCTTCAAGGATGTCGGGCTGCCATTTGAGCGGTTGAAAGACCTGAACAAGGCGATCAAGGATGGAGGAGCAACCAGCTACCTTGAAGTTGTTTCGCTCGACAAGGAGAGTGAAATTGCCTCGGCGAAGGCAGCCGTGGAGATCGGTGTCGATATTCTTCTGGGCGGGACGAATGTAGATGCGGTTCTGCCGGTTCTCAAAGACACGGGCATCCAGTATTTTCCGTTCCCCGGCAAAATCGAAGGGCACCCAAGTGTGTTGTCGGGCACCATTGACGAAATCGTCGAAAGCGCGGAGCAGCTTGCTGCCCGAGACGGAGTGCATGGCCTGGATTTGCTGGCCTATCGTTCAACCGAAAATGGGACAGGGCTCATGGCGGCGGTCTGCGTCGCGGTCGACAAACCGGTCATCATCGCCGGGTCCATCGGTAGCCGCGACCGGATAGAGATTGTGCGAAAATCCGGTGCGGCAGGCTTCACTATCGGTACAGCCGCACTTGATGGCGATTATCCCGCGGACAGTCCCGAACTGGAAATGCAACTGCGCGCTATCCAGCGGGACGTTGCGGGCGTGAACGACCATATTTCCCCCTATGGCCCCAAGAGCCTCGTCCAATCCTTTGCCGCGTTCACGGACACATGGAACCCGAGGATCGTTGGTCAGGTGAACAACATGCACGTCAAGCTGGCCAAATTCGACGGTGCTTTTACCTGGCATTATCACGAGAGCGAAGATGAACTGTTTTTCGTTCACAAGGGCCGGCTCATGATCAAGTTTCGCGATCGTGACGAGGTCATCAATGAAGGGGAATTCATCGTGGTACCGCACGGTGTCGAGCACTGCCCGGTCGCCCTTGACGGTGTTTGCGAAGTAATGCTGTTCGAGCCCACCTCCACCCTCAATACCGGTACTGCCGTCGATGAGCGCACAGTTTCCGATCTTGAACATGTGTAGGTCCGTATCTTCAGTCCGGCAGAGCCTCACGTCCTTTCGGACTTAAATCATAAACACCGCGCTCGACACGCTCGAACCAGCCGTAGTGATCGTCCGCCATCATTCGGGTCGCGCGGTCGACACCGGTCGCCTTTGCCACCTCTGCACCGCGGCTGGGGCCATTGGCATTCAGATGTTGCGCACAGCGGATCGCATCCTGGCGATACGCCGTCACCAGGGTTACGCGTGTCGATCCACCGGTGTTGGGATCACCGACACGGCGGGAAAATTCCCTGAGCAGCCGGTCTTTGCGCTGTTTGGACTTCCGCGGTGTATAAGGTGCGGGATCCTGATGCACCTCAACCAGTCCATCGGAAAGCCTGACGGTAATCACGCCAAGGCCCAGTCGCCGTGCAAGCTTGAGATTGTTCTTCAGCGCTTGCTGAAACCGCCGACCGGGACCCCGGGCGACCGCCACATAGACAGCGTCGGTGACGGATTGGCGCGCGACCGCCTGATGGAAAAGGGTCAACGAGAACCCGGTTTTCAGTTCGACAATCACCGGGTCCGCATTGTCGCGACAGGCAACGATATCGGCAGACCCGACTTCGGCCTTCACCTCGTACCCCTGCCCAATGAGGAAGGCCTTTACCGGCGAATAGAGTTCGGTTTCCAAAATGCGCCCCATGCGCGCACCCTACGCTTGAAACACAAGGTGGACAATCGGCCAGAGAGGTCCACGGAAGTCCATCCACTCTTTCCCGATGAATTCGGATGTGACCGACTTTGACTGTCACAACGGTTGGGCATCGACAGAAGCTTCAGAGTTATCCCAATAATGCCGCTGCGCAATGCCACCCGTTCGAGCGCGATCCGCGAAGCCGCTCACTAACTGCTGAAGTATCGTGATTGGCCGCACAGTGGGTTGAGGCCACATCTTCTTCCGTGCGCATCGACTGTTTCTGAAATCGGGTCTGCCTGAACCGCCTGTTGCGGATTTCACAGACTGTTTCATCGGCAGCGTGTGTTTTTCACGATGAAACAGGCTCGCGAAAGGCCCTTCCATGGCATCGGCATTCGGATTTCCACCCCGCATCTTCCTAGTCGTGCCGATGGTCGCACTTTCTTTGTTCTGGTCAGACTTTTCGCGCGGTCAGGATACGGCGCCCCTGCCCGAATACGTGGTCGCGCAGTTCGGCGAACCGCCGGAAGTTCCGCAAGGTCCGTTATCCAGCGACGTATGGTCTGCAATCAAGGTGGCTTTTGTCGACAGCGCAACACAATCGGCCTGGGGAAAGGACCAAAACCTTGCTCTTGACAAGATCGCCGGCTCCAAGGACCCCCGGCTTGTCTGGATTATCGCCGACCTGATGCGATTTGCATCCGGACAGCAGCTGAATGCAGCGCTCACCGATGCTGCTTCCCGCCTCCTGGACAAAAAAATGCCAAATGAAAACCACTGGGGAGCCGTGACGGATCATCTCATTGCATGGGATATTCCAGCGCCCCCTGACTACCTGAAAGTGAAACGGGCGATCTTTACCAGCCTCGTTCCGGGCTGGGACAAGATCTTCGTCGAAGGTGATATCGACTGGCGCCACGTTTCCTGGGGTGGGGTGCTGATCGATGACCGGGCCTTTGGGACCACCGACGAGGCATGCAACTGCATCCCGGCAGCCGACAATCCGCAAGTCAGCAACGCGGAGGATGCAACGTGGCTCAAGGACGAGGACATTGTTTTCGGTATCGAGGTGAACGGGGAATACAGGGCCTATCCGCGGCGCATCATGGAAGTCCGGGAAATGGTCAATGACACGTTGGGAGGACGTCACCTCGGAATTCCCTATTGCACCTTGTGCGGCGCGGCGCAGGCCTATTTCACCGATCAATTGCCTGAAGGCCTCGAGCGGCCGGTTCTGCGCACGTCGGGACTGCTCATCCGATCCAACAAGGTGATGTATGACGTCAATACATATTCAGTGTTCGACACGTTTATCGGCAAGGCGGTGACGGGGCCTCTTGCGGAGAAAAACCTGCAACTGAAGCAGGCCAGCGTGGTGACAACCGACTGGGGCACCTGGAAGAAGGCGCATCCGGAAACAACGGTATTGGTCGAGGCTCTGGCACTAGGTCGCGATTTTGACTTTCGCAATGGCCGGGATGCCAATGGTCCGATTTTTCCGGTCGGAGATGTCGATCCGCGTCTGCCGGTACATGAGGACATCATCGGCGTTGTCACAGCGTCCGGAAAACCTGTCGCGTTTCAGCGCAGCAAGGCATTCGCAGCCCTGAAGCAGGGCAACGAAATCACATACGAAAATGTGCGCCTGGAACTTGATGCCGGTGGGATCAGAGCCATAGATGCAGACGGATCCGACCTCGGCAGTCATCAGGCATTCTGGTTCGCCTGGTCGCAGTTCCATCCTGAAACGGAACTCTGGCCAGGATAAAGCGAGGACCGGCAGGTATTTTGAACCAACGCCTATTCGGTCCAGGCTTTGTTTTTTGAAAAGATCCGCCACGCACACTGACTGTGTGCGTGGCATAACTCCGCGTTAGCCGCGTAAACGATGATGAAGGATGATCGGCACGGCCAGTTCTTCCTCATCGGAAAGATGCCGCTCGAGGAATGCCTCGATGGTTTCAGAGAGCCCATGCAGTTTTGCCGCTTCCTCACCGGCCTGCGTCTCGTCCAGCTGAATCAACTTGATCGCCCGGTTGGCCGACCCGGCAAAACTGTCCAGCACCCGATCCAGTTCCTGATGGTCCTTCTCCAGAATTTCCAGTCCGGCGTCAAAACGCGGATCGGCGGCGGACAGTTCCGGGAAGTAACTGTGATCTTCCCAACCGTGATGGCCGTGCAGATTGTTGACCAGAGCGTTGCCGTAATAGGACAGCCGCGCGGCAAAGTCGTCCGGTGCCCGGGATTTGTCCAGATAGCGCTCGGTCTCGACGCGCACAAGCTCACCCAGCCGCCGGAACATCAGATGCGCTCCAAGCCAGTGACGTGTCTTTTCCTTGAAACCCGGATGCGCCTCCCAGCTGTCGCGGGGATAATCGTCAAGCAGCGTGCGCATGGATGCGGGCATGTCGTGGGTGCGGATGTCGAAATCGATATTCATCGGCCCTCTCCTTTCCGCGCATATGTCGGGTCCCCGATGATGAAAATCCAGTTTCGCCAGTGCATTGCGGTTATGCGTGAGGCGGATGGCAGTTTCGTCTACTCGATTTCGACTATCAGATATTCACGTCCAACGTTGCCTTGGTTCGATCCATCGTCACGAACGTTCTGAATTTCTTGATATTCTCGTTACCGAAAAACAAACGCTGGGTGAGCTTTTCATATTCTGCCATGTCGCTCACCACGACAATCAGTACGAAGTCAACTTCTCCCGTCACGTAGTAAGCCTGCTGTATTTCCGGAGCTTCCAGAAAAGACTGTTTTACAACATCGATCTCGCCACCTGTTTCGACTTTAAGTTCCACTTCGACAAGTATTGTCAGCGGCAAGCCGACACGACCGGGATCCAGAATGGCCGTTTGAGCTGAAATCACACCATCTTTTTCCATCCGCTTGATCCTCCGTTGCACGGAGGGAGCTGAGAGGTTCACCAACGCTCCGATCTCACGCTGTGGGGTGGTGCTATCACGCTGGAGAATGCGCAGTATCGCGATATCGAAAGAATCCAGGTCGGTTGAGGATTTCACTCGCTTCAGTCCCCGTTTTTGCAATTTTGTTTCACTTAAAGCATATAAATTAAGCACATAACTCACATATTGAGAACTAAAATTGCAACTCAATTTACGGAGTGGCAAATGTTCTCAGAGTTTCGAAACGCCAAAGCGAGATTTCTCGCGACCAGCCCCGATCACGGGAAGCAGGCGATCAACATTCTGTCCCGTGACGATATCGATCTCGCGGAGCAGGAAATAACAAGTTGGCAGGGTTACCAAAAAACCCGTCTTGAGCGACTGGATAATCTGGCTTCGGAGCTAGATCTTGGAAGTATCCATTACAAGGATGAAGGATCAAGATTTGGGCTCGGCAGTTTCAAGGCGCTCGGTGGAGCCTATGCGGTCCTGCTTGTTCTAAGTCGCGCGCTCAGCGAGCAGCTCGGTCATCGTGTAACTGCCAACGAAATGTGGAATGGCAAATATGAAAACCTGCTCAAGCCACTGACGGTGATTTCAGCCACCGATGGCAACCATGGTCGTTCAGTGGCCTGGGGTGCAGCGCGATTGAACGCCCGGTGTCGCATTTACATTCATTCAAAGGTTAGCGAATTTCGTGCCGAAGCGCTTCGTGAACTTGGGGCAGAAGTCATCCGAGTCGAAGGAAATTATGATGCCAGCGTTGCAAGAACGCGCGCCGATGCCGAGAAACACGGTTGGTTTGTTGTTTCGGACACTTCCTGGCTCGGCTACAGGCAACCCCCATTGGATGTCATGGCAGGCTACGGCTTATTGGCGCGTGAAATCGTAAAAGCACTTCCGACACCACCGTCACACGTTTTTCTCCAAGGTGGTGTTGGTGGTCTGGCCGCATCAGTTGCGACCGTCTTTCTGCAGGAATGGAAAGACCGGTCGCCAAACGTATTTGTTGTGGAACCGGAACTGGCTCCTTGCCTTTTCGAAAGCGCAAGAAAACACCAACCGACTGGGGTTAAGGTACAATCTGAAACAATAATGGCAGGTTTGTCATGTGGCGAGCCGTCACCGGTCGCATGGACTGTACTCGACGCTATGGCTAACGGGTTCATGACAATCCCCGATAGCGTCGTGGCACCAGCGGTGCGCATGCTTGCAAACGGGACTGCAACTGACAAAAAGATAGAAGCGGGAGAAAGCGCCGTCGCCGGTCTTTGCGGGCTGATTTGTGCAGCTGTTCAGACTGATTTACGCGAAAAGATCGGGTTGAACCAAACTTCGTCCGTCATCTTGATAGGGTCAGAAGGAATAACCGATCCGGAGGTCATTGAGCGCATAATGTCCGGATGCAACTGATCTTATGAGATCCAGCCAAAGGTTGGTGAATTTCAACGTGCGCAAAGTTGTCAATCCTGAACCTGATCCTGCTTTTAAACACCGCCCGCAAGGGCCTCCAACGCCGCAATGTATCGATCCGCAAAAGCCGCGGCATTGGCGTGGGTCTGCAGAGGTTCGTCAAACCCGAAGGAAAGACACGTGCCGGCATTTGTGGAGACGACAGCGACCAGAACCGGGTGGATGCCGTGGTTCTGGGACGGCATCATCAGGACTTCGGAAAATCCGACCCTCCTTCCCGAAAGCCGGTTGAGATCCCCGACATCGGTAACGCAAATGCCTCCGGCAAAAACATCGCAGGCAGCTGCCATCTGATCGACCTGCCGGACGGTCTCCGGCAAAGGAACGCCGGCATCCATCTGGAGAGATGGCGGCCGGTTGCGGGTGAACTGGTTCTGGAGCTCACGGGCGATTTCGACCAGGCCGGTCTCCTGCAGGTCATTTCCGACAAGAAGATTGATCCCGGCGACATATTCCCCCACTGCGTTGCCGGCAATCGGCGGTGCGCAATCAGCACGCACATCCGTCGGCGCGACAATACCGGTCCAGTCCGTTCGGCCCGGCAATTCCCTGGCAGCTTCCACGGCGGCCGCAACAAAAGCGGAGGCCAGGTGAATATCTTCCGCCCGCAGCCGTTCATGCACGGCGTCAATAGTTTCGCGCGGCACCACGCGGAGAAAGCCGTGCGGTTTCCGTTGATCGCTCGCGGCCGGCGTTTCGACCTGCCACATGGTCTCCGCAGGCCAGACCGGCAGCAACGCACGATCACCTGAATACCCAGCCTCCGCCAACCCGACCTCGGCCGGGGCAGTCAGTGGCAGGGGCTCACCGCTCCAGTCCTCCGGCGCCGTCAAAATCGTGTCGAGATCGTTGAGGACGACGAGCGCAGAGCGTCCGTCAATACCGGCATGATTGCTGACGAGTGCAATCCAGACAACTCGGTCCTGATCGTCTGTAACAAGGGTAGCGCGCCACGAGACGGCTGCCACGTCGATCACGCGGGCGGCTTCCCGCGCATAAAAGATTTCAAGGTCAAAGTTCTCGTCGATGGGCTCAAGACGGATTTCAATCTCTTCGAACGGAACGTCACAGACCCACCAAAGCGTGTCCCGATCTTCGATCCGGGCTCGCATCATCGGATGGCGCTGATGGATCCTTTTGAGTGCCCGGATAACATCGCCGGCTTTCGGTGCCTCTTCAAACCTGGCAATGGTGACGAGTTGGATGCCGCCGTTGCCGCGCCGTGTCAGCTCTGCAAACAGAGCCTCCTGTGGGCCAAGCGCCCGCCCGGTCTTGTCGTTTTCGATCATTCACATATTCCGGTTTCAAACATCGTCGGTACGACCGTTCCGGCCGCGTGGCGAGTGGAGGCGGCCCATCGGGGCCGCCAGCCATGCACGGATACATACCAGCTCAATCGGGAGCAATGATCAGTCCGACGCTTTCCGGTCCAGCCGGAAGCCGAGCTTGACACCAACCTGAAAATGACCGACCGAACCGTCGTCATTCACATGACCGCGAATTTCAGTAACCTCGAACCATTCGAGATTGCGGATGCTGTTGTTGGCAGCGCTGATGGCATTGCGGACGGCCTGGTCAATCGAGTCTGGCGACGAGCCGTAAACTTCCGTAACCGGATAGACGTGATCCATGTTCTGTCTCCCTTGCGCGTCGATGCTCTGGTCACCTCCGCAAGCCAGCCGGCAGGACACACGCGCTTGTTCCTCCAGCCCAACATCGCGGCGTCTGACGATCGTGACACAAGCAAAGCGGCTTGTCAGGACGAGTTGTAAACTGCACCCCTGAATTGCAGGCCCGGTTAGATACCTGCCGTATGAGATCAAACGGTCGAACACTTAGCCGTTTTCTTGAGTTTGCGGCTGTTGTATAGTTAGCTCCATGGAAAACAATCAGACAACTCTCGACTCTGTGTTTCAAGCCCTGGCGGATCCGACCCGCCGTGCCGTGATACAGAAACTGACCAGTGGGCCGGCCTCGGTGAAAGAACTTGCCGAACCGTTCGACATGGCCCTGCCTTCGTTCATGAAGCACATTTCGGTTCTGGAAAATTCGGGTTTGATCCAGTCGGAAAAAGTCGGCCGCGTGCGAACATGCGAGATCAAGCCAAAGCAGCTGTCGGCGGCCGAAAAGTGGATCAACACGCAGACCGTGCTTTGGGAAGGGCGTATGGAACGTATGGCAAATTACGTTGAAGCGCTCGCCGCCGAAAACAAGGGCGACTAACGTATCGCCAGTGAACCGCCAACTTTCTATGCCGGCTAATTAATTTTGATGCCTTGGACAGATTGCTGACAAAGCTGCAAGCGTGTTCGCCCTATCTGCCAGAACCTCGCGTTCAATCCACACTCAAGAGACAAACCTCATGCCAGACTATGTTTCAGACGATCGGATCACCATTGTCCGTCGGTGCAGGACTCCGAGGGAACTGGTCTGGAAAGTCTGGACGGATGCGCGTCATGTCGCAGCCTGGTGGGGACCGTTTGGCCCTGAGGAAACGTCAGCCGAGATCGACGCCCGCGTCGGCGGTGTCTATTATGTCGGCCTGTGTGCGCCTGACGGCAGCGAGCATCCGAGCCGCGGAATTATCAGCGAGCTGGTTCCTCAGAAAAAAATCGTGATTGAAGGCGATCCGGATGCGCCTGATGCCTGTGGTGCGGGCCTGCCGCCACGGGCAATCGTGACGGTACTCTTTGAAGATGACAGCCTTGGTACCAGGGTAACCCTGGACGCCCTGTTTGTCAGTGAAACAGCGCGGACAGACGCTGAAACCCAGGGCTATCTGACCAGTTGGTCGGCGACCCTTGATGTCCTCGACACCTATTATGAAAATGTAATGGCCTCCGAGTGATTTAAGCCTCAAACGGCGACAGCAAACGTCCAATCGATGCTCCCTCTTCAGTGCTGCGTGCCGCAGCGCAACGGTGTCATGTACACTTCATAAACTTAGCCATTGACCTAACTATTTTTCACTCTTATAGTTAGCTCATAAGCTAACTTTTAATTCTTCTGCCTTCAAACCTTATTCGCCAAGGAGCCCCCATGAGTTCGAAAAACCTTGACCTGTCGATTTCCCGAATCCTGAAAGCCCCGCGGTCAGCGATTTGGCAGGCCTGGAAGGATCCGGAGAAGTTCGTGAAATGGTTCGCCCCGGCGCCGGTCATCACGATTTCCAAAAAGCACGAGTTTTATTCAGGCGGCGGATTTCACACATCGATGCGTCTTGAAGACGGCACGCTGATGGATTGGGATGAAGGATGCTTTCTACAGGTGATCGAAAATGAGCGCATCATTTTCACCGACGCGCTGCGCGGTGGCTGGCGCCCGAACGGCAGCGCGTTCTTTACTGCAGTCATCACGCTGAAGGACCACCCCGAAGGCACGCTTTATGCAGCGACGGCCCTGCACAAATCGCCATCGGATTGCAGCAGGCACACGGAGATGGGGTTCATGGATGGCTGGGGCAAATCCATCGAGCAGCTCGGGCAGATTGCCGGAACCCTGGTCTGACACCGGCCTGAAACCGACCCTGGACAAGCTGACCTTTCCGCGAACAAGGACACCTCACATGAAACCGATGATCTATCTCTTCTTCAAGGGCGATTGCCTGGAGGCCATGACCCACTATGCCGCTGTTCTGGGTGGCAGGATCCAGGGTGTCTTGCGCAACGCCGACGCGCCCGCCCAGGAGTTCTGCATGCCCGGTGGCGGTGACATGATCCTGAACATGAGCATGGTTCTGGAGGATAACCTGGTCATGGCCTCTGACAACAGCGAGGAAACCTACCGGATGCCGCAAGGGTTCCGCATTTCGATAGAACCAGACACCCTAGAGGACTTCGAGCGGGTGCATGCGTCCCTTGCCCGTGAAGCCCGGACGGTTGAAATGGAACCATGCGAAACCTTCTGGGCAGAACGTTTTGCCCTGTTCACCGACAGATACGGCACGCCGTGGATGCTAAACTACACAGGTTCGAAGGAGACCCGAAAATGACCGATCTTGTTCCCTGCCTGTGGTTTGACCATGGCGAAGCGAAAAAGGCTGCGGAGTTCTATGCGGCCACCTTTCCCGACAGCCATATCGACCAGGTGAATGCCGCTCCCTCCGACTATCCGGACGGCAAGGAAGGCAACGAGCTGGTTGTCGAATTCACCGTGCTCGGCCGCCCGTTTCTCGGGTTGAATGGTGGACCGAACACCCGACCCAACGAGGCCGTCAGTTTCATGGTGATGACGGAAGATCAAGCCGAAACCGACCTCTACTGGAAAGCGATTGTCGAAAATGGCGGCAGTGAAAATGCCTGCGGCTGGTGCAAGGACCGCTGGGGATTTTCCTGGCAGATCATCCCACACCGGTTAATGGAGCTGATGGCGGATCCCGACCCTGCCCGGGCCAAACGCGCGATGGAAGCCATGATGACCATGGTGAAGATCGACATCGCCGCACTTGAAGAGGCCGCCGCCCGCAAAGAGTAAGAACCTCATGGCGTGCGGACCGATGGTGTTGGCCAAGGGGTCAATGGATGCAAGACCTCACAAGAGCAGCATCATTGCATTCACCAATTGCACTTCATTTCACAACATCGATCCTGCTACGGTTGAGAGAGATGGCTATGGCAGCGATCAGCAGGACGCCCAGTGCAACCTGGCTCCAGGAGGGCGGTACGCCGGCAATCGTCAGTCCGTTTCGGACGATTGTCAGGGTCAGTGCCCCAATGATTGTCTTGACGACGCTTCCGTAGCCGCCGGTCAGAGGTGTGCCACCGAGTGCAACAGCTGCAATTGCGTCCAGTTCAATCATCAAGCCCGCCTGCGGCGTGGCCGCTCCGGCGCGAGCAAGGTTGACACAGGCCGCCAGCCCAACCATCAGTCCCGCGGCCGCAAAGACCTTGATCTTGAATGCCGTGACGTTGATACCGACGAGGCGCAGTACTTTTTCATTGCCCCCAACAGCCCTTAACTGCTGCCCGAACGCGGTTTTTTCGTAGAACACCCACATCGCGACGGCGACAATGGCTGCAACAATGAAAATGGCCGGAAATTTACCCATCGACAGAAGCCAGGGAGCAGACACAGAGGAAATGTTTGTGCCTCCGGAAACGCTGCTGTCGGTAATGTAGATCGCTGTTCCGTCGGACATGATGATGACGGCAGCCCGGACGATGATCAGCATTGCAAGTGTTGTTACGAAGGACGGAATTTTCAGGAGCGAGATAATTGTTCCATTGATCATGCCGATCAAGCCGCCGGCGAATATGCCCAGGACCAATCCGCCATCGCCCAGCCACAACATTCCCAAGGCACCGAGAAACGCTGAGAAGGCGAGGCTTGATCCTATCGAGATATCAATCGATCCGGTTGTCACGATCATGAGCTGCGCAAAGGCGAGCAGCATCAATACGGGTGTTTGCTGGGCGATGAACGTCCAGTTGCGCATTGACATGAAACGATCGCCGGAAAGAGCCCAGAACAAAAGGATTACCAGCGCAATTGCGATGAAGGGAACATAGTCGCGCAGTACTTCCACCCGTTTAGGCGTCAGGAACGATTGTTGTAAGGTTACGTCAGACATGGCAGCTTTCCTCACTCGCCGAGCGTTATGGCTTTGACCAGCCGGTCGGAAGTAATCTCATCGCGTTTGAATTCACGGGACGTTACGCCGTGATGAGTGACCAAGATCCGGTCTGCCAGGCGGCGCACCTGATCGAGGTTGTGGCTGATCAGGATGAAGGATGTGCCGTGCCGGTCGCGCACGTCCTCAACCAAGCGCTCGACCTCAGCGGTTTCATTCGGACCCAGGGCGGCGGTTGGCTCGTCCAGGATTACAATGTCGCTACCCCATGCAATCGCACGCCCGATTGCGATGCTCTGTTGTTGTCCTCCGGACATGGATGAAATCGGCTGAGACAGGTCTTGAACAGTCGTGACATTGAGCTGCTTGAGAACCTCGCGCGTTTTCTCGCGCATTTTTCGTTCATCCACGAATATCCCCCATTTACGGGGAATCCGCCCAAGATAAAGATTGTAGGGTGCGCTCATGTTCGGAACGAGAGCGAGGTCCTGATAGACAACTTCAATCCCGCAATCCTGCATGTGTGAGACGCTGTGTTCGGATCGTGGCACTTCCTTGCCCTTGATGACGATCCGCCCTCCATCCGGCACATGAGCACCTGCGACGACCTTGATCAGCGTCGACTTGCCAGCACCGTTGCCACCGACGATTGCCAGCACCTCTCCGCGTTTCAGGTCAAAGGACCCATCGCGAAGAGCCTGTACACCGCCGAAGGATTTGGAGACATTTTCAACCGTCAGAAGCGGTTGGGTGGATCCGTCATTCATGGTTCAGGTTCCTTGTGACTAGCCAGGCACTCGTTCGGCGAGATCTCTAGGCATATTTCTGGGAGATCCAAGATGGGTCTGGGCCAACACATCCAGAAATGACCCCCTGAGCACGGTATCTTCGGTTTGCCGGCTCAGCTCGATCTCAACTGCCTCGTAGATGCTGGGAAGAACAGCCGATTTCACATGAGCCTTGATCTCGTCGAGGAACGCTTGACCGAACCCGGCGTATTCGTCGCCGATGACCACAAGATCGGGGTTGGCGAAATTAATGCAATTTACGATCCCCTGCGCCAAATAGCGCGCAACCCTGTTGACTTCCTGGACAGCCAGCGCATCCCCATTGCCGTAAGCTTCAAGCACCTCGGAGAAACTCGTATCAGGCGTTAGCCGGGACCCGGCAAATTCTCTTGCCTGCTCGCGGATTGCTCGCAGCAGGGATATCCGGGAAGTGAATAATTCCAGGCACCCGTGGTTTCCACACTTGCAGACTGGGCCGTCGACGCTGATTGACGTGTGGCCGAGTTCGCCCGCCAGACCTTGTGCGCCGCGGTATACCTGTCCGTCCACGACAAGAGCTGATCCAATTCCTTGCCCGGCTGACAAATACAGCAAGACCCTGGCGCCGGCAGCGCGGGCATGATGACGCCATTCGGTCAGGGCGGCAGCCTTCGCATCGTGCGTGGAATGAACAGGTACGTTTGGATAACGCGAGCGGAGTTCGGGAATAAGGTCGAACCCTTGCCATTGCGGGCTTTCAGTCATCAGGATGACCCGCTCGTCGCGTTCCAGGAACGGCCCGGGGACGGCTACCCCGATGCCATCGATCCGATCCAGTTTCGCGATGAAGCGGTCCATCAATTTGGTGATCTCGGCAAAAGTCTCTTTCGCCAGGCTTTCTCTCGAAATCGCTTCTTCGGCAAACTCAACAATCTCCCCGCGCAGATTAAACGCACCAATCGAAAAGCTGCGTCTCTGCAATCTCAGACAAAGCACGTAGCGCCCGGAGCCGGAGAAGCTCAGACTGATCGACCGCCGGCCGCGCCCCCCGCGCACAAGCCCAACCTCTTCGACGACACCATCGTCCACCAGCGGTCCAATTGCGCGCGTAATAGTTGCCTGATCCAAACCCGTGGCTACACTGAGTTCCTTGCGCGAACACGCTCCCATATCCTGGAGCGCCGCCAGAATGGCACGCCTGTTGTGGCCCTGTATGCCGCCGATCGACAATCCTTTTTGTACTTCGTTCATGCCTGGACCTCATTTGCCTGTTTGGTCCGAACATAGCGAGTATTTCTTGCGTGCTGCAATGAATTGTCTTTTTTCAAACATTGACTGTCTCCTGAAACAGGATGTCAGCCTCAACCGCTCCATTTCGGACAAACTCAGCATTTGGCATATCAATTCGTGCGATCTTGTCGCTCGTTTCAACGTCACCTTTCCCGCCACGTTTGTGGCGTTGCTTCAGGCGTTCCATAAGGATGTGATCCGGAGCATCCATAAATATGCTTAGGTCAAAATGTGCTGCGGCCGAACGCCAGGGGTCAGCATTCGTCAGGATGTAGTTGCCCTCAACGACATAGACGTCTTCATTGCCTTCGATCCTCGTTCCTTCTGGAACTGGATCATGCCGTTGCCGCGAGTACAGCGGCCACCAGAAAGTATCACGCATGGTGAGCCGCGTAACGGCCCGTTCGAAAGCCGCGGCATCGAATGTGTCAATGCGGCCTTTCAAGTCTCGCGACTGTTCAGTGTCGAGTTGTGCGTTTGATTTGTGAAATCCGTCCATTGGGCAAAAGGCGGCAATCTGTCCTGATGCTCTTAGATCCTTGACCAGACTTTCTGCCAAAGTTGACTTTCCTGTCGCAGGTGGCCCTGCGATTGCCACGATAAGCGGTGAATGAGCTGAATGAAGTCGTGCTTTCACAGCGTCGAGAAGATCGGAGTAATCGGTGAGGTGTTCAGGCATCCATCCAACTCCGTGTGCCGGCATGGGTGCAGGATGCGCCGGCGATCCGGTTGGCTTTGCTCAACGCATCAACAAAGGATCCGCACTCGAGGTAAGCGTGGCAGAAAGCGCCATGGAAAATATCTCCAGCCCCCAATGTGTCGACAACCTCAACAGACAGAGCGGGTATCTGGCCTTCGTTGCCCTGATCGTGCCAGACAACGCCTCCATGGCCCCTTGTGATCGCCCAGCGGGGAATTTTCAATTCGGCGCACATTGCGGCAAAGGTGCGTTGACCGTCCGGGCAGAAAACCTCGCTGACAATTGGAATGTCCGCCAGGCGCAGAAAATCGGGCGACCATTCCTTCCAGCTGCCACCATCCAGAACGATCGGTCCTTCAAAGGCCTGCAATGCATCAAAGTGTTTCGCTACAAAATGTCGTTCATACTGGTCGATCTGGATCAGTTGAGCATCTGCAGAGATCAGATCGTTTCGCTGATGAATTTTTTCGCATTCGTCACCAGCTCCATTGACGATCATCCTGGCGCCCAGGCTGCGTGTGGAAATAACTGTAGAGAAGGGAATGCTATATTCCGGGTCGTCGCAGACATCGTGCACTGTGACGTTTCGTCGGATCAGATCCGATGTCAGAAAGTCTCTCATGAGATTTGGGGCTCCCAGCGATGTGGCGAGCGCTGCCTTGCCACCCATATGCGAGAACGTGACCGCTGCATTCAGCGCCGACCCGCCTGGCATCACGTCATTTGCCAATGCCTTGACCTTGCCGTCCGGGGCAGGAAAATCCTGTACCAGGGCTGTAACGTCCAGCACAGAGCGTCCTATAAAGAGTGCCTGGCTCATGCGGCCGCCCTTCGCGGGTCAAGCGCACCGTCGGCATAGCGCCGCGCCATGTCGGTCAACGAAATTGGCTGGATTTTGCGTCCGTGGCCGGCAGCGCCGAACCGCTCGAACCGATCCCGAACAAGCACTTCCAACTCGGCCATTCCTGCCAGGATGAAGGCGCGGGGATCAAAGTTTTTCGAGTTCTCCTGGGCAAACCGCCGCATGGCACCGGACATTGCCATTCTGCAATCAGTATCGATGTTCACCTTGCGAACACCGTGGCGGATGCCGCGTTCGATTTCCTCAACCGGCACGCCCCAGGTTTGTGGCATGTCTCCACCAAACGCATTGATCAGATCCTGCAAGTGCTGAGGCACCGAACTCGATCCGTGCATGACGAGATGGGTGTCCGGGATGCGGTTGTGAATCGCCTCGATCTGGCTGATCGCCAGGATTTCGCCGTCGGGCTTGCGCGTGAATTTGTAGGCACCGTGAGAGGTACCGCAAGCGATGGCCAGGGCATCGACTTGGGTTGCCGCGACAAATTCAGCGGCCTGGACCGGATCCGTCAAGAGTTGATCTTGGTCCAGTTTTCCCGTCGCTCCGGAGCCATCCTCTTCACCTGCCTCGCCAGTTTCCAATGATCCGAGCACTCCCAGTTCACCTTCGATCGAAGCACCGGTCCAATGGGCGATCTGCGCAACACGGGCGGTAATGTCGACGTTGTGCGCAAAACTCGCCGGCGTCTTTCCGTCCATCATCAGTGAACCGTCCATCATGGCCGAGGTAAAGCCCGCACTGATGGCGCTGACGCAGGCCTGTTCGTCATGGCCATGGTCCTGATGCAGGCAAATCGGATTGTCAGAATACATGTCTGCCAGAGCTTCGACGATCGAAACGATCATCCGGTCGCCGGCATATTTGCGGCGGACATTCAGGCTAGCTTGCAAAATCACCGGCGCATCGCAAGCCTGTGCGGCGTTCATGATCGCAAGGCCTTGTTCCATGTTGGAAATGTTGAACGCGGGCACGCCAAAACCATGCTCGGCCGCGTAGTCCAGCAACTGTCGGAGGGTAATCAGGGGCATGGTTTCGCCTTTACTTCCGGAACTTCAGGCCGTGGAATGTCGCGGAGCCTTCTTGCACGAACAGGCCCCACGCGTCGGTGTTCGAAATGTCATAAACCCTGAACGAAGCAACGACTTGCCCGGCGACAAAACACTCGATTGCAGATCCGTTACGCAGGATCTGTACCCGGTAGCGTCCACCTTCCGGAGTGAAGGCAAGCGGGCGCTCCACCAGGGGGCTGTCGATCTCCTGGCTTACTTCGATACCGTGTCTCTCCTTGAGCACAAGACTGTCCCAAAGCGGATCCATCGCGGCGGGCCAGCGATCGAAGACAACACGTTCTTTCATGGGTTCGATGGCAAGGCTGTAGCCGCTATCAAGATGGTCTCCGCCACGTGGCTCAATAAGAATTCCAACGGCTTCTGTGTTGGGGGCAGGTTCGATGACCACATCGAGAAGGACATCGTCACGGTCCGGACCGTCGAGCAGTGCGTAACCGTAAGATCCTATCGCGTTGCATCGCGGGCTGGGATCCTTGGTCCAATCACCCAACATTGGGCGCAGCTCATGTGGAACCGTGGTTGCATAACTCTCGTCGACATCCTGCGGCAATCGGCAGGTTAGAGTTCCATCGGGAAGCGAAACGAGCTCTCGTGGACTTCCCAACTCCCCGCCCCAGACCCAGCTGCGCTTGGGGCCGTGATGCTTGCGAAACGGGATCCACGCGAAACTCATGCGGCGCTCGCCGTCGCTTGCAGACTTGGCGGCATAAAAACGGCGCCCGTCCAGACTGTCGAGTTTGCGGCTTTCCCAGGGACCATCGGGCGACTTTGCGACGCGATAGACCGTCTGCATCCGCTCCGAATAGCGGCTCTCGACCAGGTACCACCAGTCGCCCAGCTTGAAGAGCTCGGGGCATTCGGGGCAGTGGGTCAACATGGAGGAGGCCAACGGCGGGCCGACTTCCCAGGTTTCCAGATCATCGGAGGTCGCCACGGCAATACAGCCTCGGCGAAACTGCGGCCCCTCTTTCAGGCGCGCTGAGATCAGCATCTTGAAACATCCGGCCTCATCGTCCCGATAGACGAACGGATCGCGCCAGTCGACTGTTTCATACCAACGTGGATCAGGTGAAATCAGCGGGTTTTTGCCAGATTTTTCCCAGATTCCCAGATCGGTTGAAGTCACCTTGCAGATGGTTTGCGGTGAGGAAGATTGACGATTGTAACCTGTATAGAAAAAGTGAAAGACACCTTTATGCTCAACAACGGAGCCGGTCCAAATGCCGTCACCGTCGCAGTCGCCGTGGGCACCGGGGCCGAAAGCGTCAGGCATCACCTCCCAGGTCACAAGATCGTCGGATCTCAGATATGCAGTCGAAACCCGCGCCCGTTCGACATATTCCCAGGCACCAACGGGCGGCTGGGAAAAAAACAGGTGCCATTTGCCATCATGATAGAACGGCATCGTATCTCCGGCGGCGGCACCGCGTTCCGGAGCGTATCCGAAAAGTCTCATTTGAGGACCTCGAAAAAGTCTTTGCAAAATTTAGGCCCCCGGCCCATCGGGCCGGGGGATAACCGCGTGCATGGGAGGCTATTGCACGTGGTTCTGCCAGTTTGCCTGCCAGGCATCGATGAAGCCGGGCAGATCGGCGTCAGGGTTGTGAACCTTGCTCAAGCTCCGGATGGTATCGGGGGACAGGATGCAGCCGTTCAGAAGACTGCTTGCATAGGTGTCCACATTCTCGGCCGTGACAGGAATGAGGCCGACGCGGGGCTGCGTGTTCTCGATCGGGTGACCATGCAGATAGTCGTAAAGTTGGATCAGGCCGAAGCCGCCAACCATCCAGTGCCCGCCAATCGAAAAGTCGAGCTTGCCTTCCTCGATGAACTGGGCAACCTGCTCATCGATATCTGTGGTGATGATCGCGATGTCGTCTCTCTCGGCCTGGTCCGTCGCAAACTGGCTGCCGAGCCCTGCAACAGCGCCGAGCACGATGATTGCGTCAATCTCACCCGGTGCAAAACGGGCGATATACTGCTCCGCGTACTTTTGACCGTTCTCCCGGTTGAGGCGGTCCCAGGCTTCAGCAATTACTTCAACGCCTGCCTTGTCGAGCTCGGATTGGACACCGGCCCAGATCTCCTCGGCGGAGGTCACACCTTTCTGGTTCCAGATCATCGCGACTTTCTTGTGGCCGAGATCCGCGGTGGCCTTGCCGATCGCCTGACCCCAGGTGTCGTTGTTCTGAGTGACCTGCGCGATGAAGTCTTCGCCCTCATAGTCAGAATCGTAGTTTGAAACAACGAGCCGTCCGACCGCCACACCAGGAATATCGTTGGCTTCCAGAAGACGGGCGACCTGAATGCCTGCCGGCGATGTCAACGGATTAAAAATCAAACCGTCGGGCCCGCCTGCAATAATAGACTCTGCTTGTGCGACGTGCTGCTCCTCCGAGTTCTGATCATCGAATTCCTTCAATTCAACACCAAGGGCTTCGGCTACGCAGCGTTCGAAGCGATGGCGGTTGATCACCCACGGGTTTGTTTCGGGTTGTCCAAGATCGGCAATTACAAGATCTGTCCGAGCAGCTTCTTGCGCCCAGGCTCCTCCTGCGAGCGGCAATACGGCAGCGGTCGCAAGCAAAGTCCTCAAAATCGTCTTTGTCATTTTCTCCTCCCTGGAGAGTGATGCGCGATGTCCAGTGTGACAGCGGAAGTCCCAGCCTGTCATTTATATGCGTACTGCAATTAATTGTTTGCTGCAATCAATTTTGATTGTGCGGCGCGACAGAGTACAAATACGATCACGTAACGAACTGAATTCTTTCGGAAATTGGAAGATTGTCAGACACAAGAAAAGTCGACATAGGAAGCTTCGACATCCGCCAAAGGTGCTGGGAGTTCCCGCAATCAGTGGACAAAGAGCCGGTTACGCACCCGTTGTGGAACACTCCGCTGACATTGAATGCCAACAGCTGAGGGGTCCGATTGGGCACCATTGAAAGTCCGAAATGAAGACACAATGTCGTCGTTGGCCCACCGCGCAATTGATATCAGCCAATTGCCAACGCTGGTCCGTCTTCCTTCCCTTTCGGTTTCCCTTGCCTCAGCGCTGAGTACGCCGGGGTCTGGTGCATGCGCCGCGGTTGCCGATTTGTCTGCGTCGCCATTCTCGAGGGTGCCGAGACCTGGAGTTGGACTATGAGATGCCCAGTGTTTTTTGACGGCGTCTGATGAAGCAACTGCTAGGGTTTGGGAGCTTTCTCCCGATCAGGAACGGGTTTCGCGCTGTCAACTGCGGCTATCTTGCTCAGCAACAACTTAGCCAGCTTTTCACCGAAAACGTCGTTGAACAGGTCCTGACCATGCGCGGAACCAGGATAGACCATCAGTTCCTTCGGTTCGGATGCCTTTTGGAAACTTGAGTGCGTCCGGGCCCGGAAAAAATCGCCTTCGCTGACGACGAACAGTTTATCGACATCGACAGCATCCGCCATGTTGCCCTCAGCGGTTCCAAGAAGGATCACCAGGTCGGCTTGAGCCTCGCCTTTATCCCAGGCAGCACTTTGTACGGCGGCACCGCCGATACTTGCTCCGATCAGCACGATCCGTCGTTTCCCGAGCTGCCGCAGAAAATCGATGCCAGATCCGACGTCTTCCCCGGACACGGATTCAAGCGCGAGCGCAGTTACACCGGCTTTCTGAAGCCGGTTGGCAAAATCCCTCCAGCTTGCAGCATCATACCCGGATTGATGTGCCAGGACGGCGCCGGTGCCGCCCGATGCCTCATACAAATGCGCTTGCCGCTCGATCACGCCCCTGATCGACAGGGTTATGTTTTCCTGTGCGCACGCAGCCGAAGCCCCGAACATCGTGACCGCCAGGACCATGGCTTTCACAACGTGCTTCATCATCCGACCCGTCCCATTGAAAACCCGCGCGCAAGATGACGGCGCAACAGCCAGACCAGCAGGATACCGGGTATCAGCATCAGAATGCTGGCTGCGGCGGATATTCCGATGTGAACGCCGCCATGCGGTTCGGCCACAAGGCGCATGACGACTCCAATGGGTTTGGCATCCACTGTCGTGAGCGCGTTGGCGATGGTCAACTCGACCCAGGAAAACATGAAACTGAAAAAGGCAGCAACGCCAATGCCGGTGCGAATTTGCGGCAACAGAATTCGCAGGAAAAAACTGCTGCGGGCGTAGCCGTCCACGGCCGCGATCTCATCCACTTCAATCGGGATGGATGACATGAAGCCCTCCAGGATCCAGATGGAAATCGGCACGGTGAAGAGGCAATGCGTCAGAGCCACGGCAAGATGCGTGTCGACCAGATCAACAGCCGAGAACATCTGTACCAATGGCACGATCATGATCGCAGGCGGGATCAACCGCAGGACAAAGGCAAAGAAAAAGGCCTGATCGCGCCCGGCAAACCGATAGCGCGAGAAGGCAAAGGCCGCCGGCAAGGACACCGCAAGGGTCAGTACCAGGTTGATCGCGACATAGATCACCGCGTTGGCATAACCTTGAACCCAGTTCTCATGCGCGAAAATGTACCGGTAGTTTTCCAGGCTGACGGGAGACGGAAAAACGTTTGCGGTTCTGACACTGACAGAGTTGGGCTGCAGGCTGAGAACGGCCAGCCAGAGGAGTGGAACCAACATGAAGACAGTATAGAGTACAACGGATTTGGACCACCGTTTCCGGGTTTCATACACCATTGGACCCTCGCATAAGCCGATAAAGGCCCCAGGAAATCGGGACCACTAGCAGCAGGTAAATGACAGAAAGAGCGCCGGCTTCGCCGAGATTGAATTCCTGCATCGCGGTCTTGATCAGTTCCTGTGAAAAGAAGGTCGACGATACGTGCGGGCCACCCCGGCTGATCATTTGCGGTTCGGTGTTGATCATCAGACTGTCAGCAATGCGCAGAAGCAAAGCGACGGTCAGCACCCTCTTGAGTTTGGGAAGTTCGATGAAACGAAAGACCGCCCATGTGCTGGCACCATCTATCTGAGCGGCTTGAAAGAACGGCCCAGGTATCGAGACATAGCCCGCATAGCACAGGATCACCGTAAACGACGTCCAGTGCCAGACATCCATGATGATGATGGTTGCCCAGACCCAGGTCACCGAATTCAAGTCCGGCACTATTGCAACGACACTTCCCAGTGCACCGAGAATACCGGCTTCGGCGTCCATGGCATGGCGCCAGACGAAGCCGACCACGATCCACGGCGTCAGCAGCGGCAGGGCCAGAATTCCAAGAAAAGCGGCGCCGTGCTTTTGGACATGAAAAAGCTTGCGAGCAATGTAGATGCCAAGCCCGAATTGAATGGAAAGGCTGATAATGGCAAACAACACCGTGCGCCCCAACGCACCCCAAAACGCCGGTGATCGAAACGCCTCTTCATACCACTCAGAACCAACCCAGAAAAACCGGTCTCCCGCGAAACTGTCCTGAACCGAGTAATTCACCATGGTCATGAGCGGCGCAAAGCCGATCACCACGAGAAGTGCCGCAGCCGGTGTTAGAAAAAGCCATGCCGTGCTGTTTGTGCGCATACGCGTCCGCCCCTTGATCTACTAATTACTACATACGTAGTAGTTAGTAGGCAAGTACCAATCCGAAGGAGCGTGCAGGTTTGTTGAGCGCTATTCGTTCAAGATTGGAATTTGTTGCGCTGGCCAAAGCCGCGACGGACCAAGGCTGAATATCGACCTTGAGAGTTGCCAGGAACACGTTTGTCAGCAGTGCAAGCGTGAGAAACACAGGAAGCAGCGACCGGTCAGAGCCTTTCTCGTACGAGCTCAACAGGCAAAGGATACGCCGCTTTAGCGCTGTCTTTTGCAAGTACTTCCCGCCTAGAAACCCGGATCCGGCCGAGACCGGTTCTGAGGTGCCGGAAGACACCCCCGCGACATCCAACAGGGTTTTCACATAGTCCTGAAGGGACACCGGCCGATGTGAAATCACGCGTTGGTCACAGGCAACTTCGCATTGATGCTGATGGAAATTCCGCAATATCCAAAACGCCGGGTTCCATGCATAGAGACAGGCCGACAATGAAAAAATCCAATTCCACCTTACGTCGCGGTGGCGAATATGCGTCACTTCATGAAAGAGGATCGTTCTGCGATCGCTAATGCTAATGCCTTCAGGAACCAGAATGGAGACGGTGCGCATTTCCAGAAACGAACAGGGATGAACTCCGGGCCTGCCTTCACGAAGAACCGTCCGGCCGATCCGGCGTATGACCCGCGAACCGGATTTCAACCGCCTGAGACCCATTAGATCCAGCCCGAGCGCAAACATGCCGGTCGTCGCGGACCCGAACATCAAGGCCGAGAAAAACACATCAGGCCTCTGCGCGTCCTTCAGCCAATACAGCAACGTCCCCCAGAACGTGTCGAATTCGGCAGTAACACCAAGCAGAACGGCATCGGTACCGGAGACATTTTCATAGACAAGAGCCAGCAGCGGTATGGTGCAGGAGAGGGTGAGGATCCCGCGCAGAACCAGAACATCGGTTCGGGCGGAAACCGGTGCGACCGTCGTGGCGAGCAAGCGCAGCATCGCCATGACCAAGACCGACACCAGCAGCGCAAGGTTTGCCTCAATGAAATAGGCAAGCGCGATCATTTCGGCTTCTTCTTGTCGATCAGGTGCCGCAGTTCTTCCAGCTCTTCACTCGAAAACGAATTGCTTTCGATAAACCTTGATGCCAGCGAAGACGGCCGACCGTCGAAAAACTGCCTCACCATATCGCCCAGTCTCAACAGCTGGTAATCGGCTCGTTTTTCGGTTGGCTCATACAGGTAGGACCGACCCTCTTTCCGGGCACGAACGGCGCCTTTTTCAACCATCCGGGTCAAATGCGTTGCGACGGTTGTGTAGGCAATCTTCCGTTGTTCCGGATCGCTATCCTGAAGATCCTTTTGCACGGTGGCGACGGTTCCCGAACCCAGCCGCCAAAGCGCCGCCATGACTTCGATCTCGGATTTGGAAAGAGTGCTCGTTTTCATTGTCCGGCTTCAGTTGCGTTTTTCGGGCAGCAAATGCTCCGCCAGATTACTTACTATGTTTGTAGTATAAAGATTGAGACAACGCCAGCTTTCCGGAAATTGTCAGGCGATCAGCGGTCCCTATTCTCTTCCAGGCTAACGGAAACGTTCAGCTTGTTTCCATCCAGGTCGCGCACATAGGCACCATAGTAATCCGGATGATAGTGGCGTGGGCCCGGTGCTCCTTCATCTGTCCCTCCGCACCGCAGGGCAGCGGCGTGGAACGCATCGACGCCGGCCTTGTCCGGTGCATAGAACATGACCTGCGTGCCGTTTCCATACGTCGCAGGCTGCTCGTTGAACGGAACAACGACAAAAAGCGATATTCTGCCATCCGCACCCGCATAGCCCCTCTCATGTGGCTTGGCAAAGACGCAACGCATACCGATGCTTGCTAGAACCTCATCGTAAAAGGCAGCGCCGGCTTCGATATCATTGGTGCCAACACATACTCCTGACAGCATCTTACTGTTCCTATCTCTTGTGCTGAGAGCACCTTAAGGGGATGCGCCGAACATCAAAAGCGGTCTTATTACACTCCGCCTGGTTTCACCCGCATTGCGCACTCGGCAAACACCCGCGCCCGGCATTCTGCACAGCGGTTATCGGGCACATGCGCAACCGCCGCTGCGATTGCGGCGCCTTTATTGTCAAAAACACGGTTCTCGCCGCAGATCTTTATCAGACCGAAGCGGCGAAGTTTTTTGACGAGCGGTGGATAGTGCACGACAACGAAGACATCGCCCCCTTTGCTGCGACGGCGTTCGACTTCGGTTTCGATCAATTCGACGCCCGGAAGATCGACCTCGCCAACTCCCTGCAGGATCAGGATAAGGTTCACCTGATCGGGATGCTCGCGGGCGAGCCGACGGAATTTTGCATTCAGAGCGTCGACCGAGCCAAAGAACAATGGTCCATCGAGGCGGACAATCAGCGTTGCCGGGCATTCGGGCAGGTGGAACAGTCTGGCGTTGCGGATCTTGCGATGTTCGGCATTCGGATCGGGTGCACCAACGGCAAGTTCCGGGTTGGCACTTCGCCCTAGAAAAACGGCCAGTGAACTGAACGTGCCGATATAGATGGCAAATTCCAGGTTAACGGTGAGGCCGACCAGAAAGGTGATCGCGGCGATGCTCGTTTCTGTGCGGCTGGAGCGGATGATGTGCCAGATTACGCCGTAATCCGGCAGGTAGAAGGCAACATAGAGGATCAGTCCGGCAATGGCCGCGACCGGAACCATGGCGACGAAAGGTCGGAACAGCGCGACCATGGCCACCAGGAAAACCGTTGCGAAAATGGACGAGAACGGTGTCGAGGCACCCGCTTCCAGATTTACGCCGCTACGGGTGAATGAACCAGAAGACGGGTAACAGTGAAACAACCCACCAGCCACGTTGGAAAGACCCTGTCCGAGAACCTCCCGGTTGGCGGAAAAATCCTGCTTCGTACGGTGGGACAGGCTGCGCCCGATAGCGATAGCTTCAAGCAAGCCGATCAGCGCAATGGCAAATGCTGCTTCCATCATCCCGGTCAAATCTGCACCACCAAGCTTGGGCAGACCGAAGGCCGGATAGGCGGAGGGCAGCGTGCCGACGTAAGAGAGGTTTTCCGCCATGTCACCCATCGCCAGTGTTGAAAGGGTTCCAAGGACGATGGCAATCAGAAAACCTGGCCAGCGCGGCAGGTAGATGCGCAGCAGAATGACCGAACAGAGTGTGACACCAGCAGCGATGGCAGCGGCAGGTTCAAGCAGATGTACCCGCCCGGCCACCGCAAGCGCGCGATCCACGATACCGTGAACCTGAACCGGTGGCAGGCCCATGGCCGGGCCGAGCTGGCTGACCCCGATCAAAAGGGCCGCAGCAGCTGTGAACCCCACCATGACGGAATGAGAAACGAACCCGGCAAGACGCCCTGCACGCACCAGAGCAAATCCCAGCTGGATGACACCGACCAGCAGGGCCAGCAGGATGGCGCGCTGAACAAACTCGGGCGAACCTGGTTCGGCAATACCGGCCAAGGCACTGAAGACAACCGCCGAGATGGCCGTGGTCGGCCCGGACACCATCACCATGCAGGAGCCGAACAATCCGGCAACCACCGCTGGAACCATGGCCGTATAGAGACCGTATTCCGGTGGCAGACCGGCGATGGCGGCAAAGGCGACGGCCTGCGGCAATACAATCGCCGCTCCGGTTAATCCGGCAAAGGCGTCCGCTTTCAAAGAGGCTGGAGAGAGCGCAGAGAGCCACTCAAACCCGATCAGGTTTGTCGAAAATCGCATGGTCGCAATCACTGACTTCCTGTCAGCTTTCCCATTTGCCAATCAGAATGCCGGTCTCGTCTTCATCCCGCCGGAGGGCATGAACGCCTTCATCGGTCATCGTCACCCGGTTCTTGCGGTCGGTGAGCCGCTCCAGAAGCTTTGTATGCATCTCCTGCCGGATCTCCTTGTAGTCAGCGTGGCGACCAAGGTCTTCAAACTCGTCCGGATCGTTTTCGAGATCAAAAAGCTGCGGCGGAAAGCCCTTGAAGTGGACATATTTCCATCGCTCCGTGCGCAGCATGTAACCGCGCGCATCGGAAACGCCGACATCGAGTGTCGCCCGGGCCGCATAAAAGGCATAGTCGATCTCGGAAAACACGGCATCGCGCCAGTTCTCCGGCGTTTCCCCAAAAAGGATGGGCTGCAGCGAGCGACCTTCCAGCCTGTGCCCGGCGGATGGTGCTCCGGTGGCATCCAGGAATGTCGGAACAAGGTCGATCGCCTCGACCAGCGCATCGCAGGAACTGCCCCTTGTCGTATCCGCTTCACCCCGCGGGTCGTAGATGATCAGGGGCACGCGCACGGAAACTTCGTGAAACAGTTCTTTTTCCCCCATCCAGTGATCGCCCATGTAATCACCATGATCAGAAGTAAAGACGATCATCGTTTCCCTGTCCCTGCCGGTCTCTTCAAGCCATGCGAACAGGTGGCCAAGATGGTCGTCGATCTGCTTGATCAGGCCCATATAGGCAGGCAGAACCGTTTCGCGCACGCCCTGTCTTGAGAAGGTCTCGCTGACCTCCATCCCCATGAAAGCCTTGAACACCGGGTTCGGATCCTGGCGCTCTTCATCGCTGCGGACTATCGGTGTGAAGGTCTCGGGACCATACATGTCGTGATAGGGGGCTGGAGCCATATAGGGCCAATGCGGCTTGATATAGCTGAGATGGCAAAGCCACGGCACGTCTCCCATCTCTTCAATGAATTCCTGTGCGCGCTTGGTCATATAGGCGGTTTCGGAATGCTCCTCCCTTACGCGCGCGGGCAAGTTCGAGTTTTTCAGGTGCCAGCCTGACAACAGTTCACCGTCCGGACCTTCGGCCGCATTCGCCCAATCGTTCCACGGGTTGTCGCCGTCATAACCCTTTGAGCGCAGCCAGTCGTTATAGGCGAGCTTGCCGCCCTTCTTCACCAGAAGGCCGTTCGGGTGCAGCCCGTCGTCGCGTTCGTAAGCATCAAAACCCGCCTGACCAACCCTGATGCCGATCTCGGTGCTGTCGTTCAGGCCAAGGCGTGCCATGCCCTCCCGATCAGGAACCATGTGAGTCTTGCCGACGACCGCCGTGCGGATACCCAGCGGGCCCAGATAATCGCCCAGGGTCAGCTCACCGATCGGCAAAGGCACCCGGTTCCAGGTTGCGCCGTGACTGAACACGGTCCGACCGGTGTAGCATGAGGCCCTGGAGGGACCGCACACCGGAGACTGAACATAGGCCCGGTCGAACCGCACGCCCTTGCCGGCCAACCGGTCGATATTCGGCCAGGACGAGAATCAGCCCTGTGACAAGCGCGACGATATAGGGCGCGACACCGCGGAAGATCTTGCCAAGCGGAACTTCCGGCAGAACCGATTTCACCACGAAGACATTCATGCCGATGGGCGGGGTGATCAGACCGATTTCTGAAACGAGCACAACCAGAATGCCGAACCAGACCATGTCGACACCGCTGATGGATAGCGCAGGCAGAAAGACCGGCACCAGCAGCACCAGAATGCCGATGGCCTCGAACACCATGCCCATGACGATGGCAATGGCACAGACGAACAGCACCAGTCCCGTGGGCGACAATTGCCATTCATCGACGTAATCGAGCAGATCGTAGGGCATGCCGCTCAGATTGATGAATTGCGAGAAAACAATGGCTCCGAGCAACACCATGAAGATCGTTGCCGTGGTCGTCGTCGCATCCACAAGGCACAGGCGCCATTCGCTCAAGCTGCGCATGTGGCCGCGCGCAATGGCGATCACCGCCGCGCCGAACGACCCGATGCCGGCCGCCTCGGTTGCCGTGAAGGCGCCGGTATAGATGCCGCCCAGCACCAACACGAAAAGGCCGAGCACCGGCATGGTGCCGCGAATGGCCTCCTTCCGGCGCTCCGGATCGAGTGGCGGAGCCGAGGGGGCAGCTTTCGGGTCGATACGTACAACAACCCCGACGACCATCAGAAAAAGCGTCACCAGCAGCAGGCCGGGCAGAACACCGGCGATGAACAGCAACCCGATGTCCTGCTCGGCGATGATGCCGTAGATCACAAGCGGAACCGAGGGCGGGATCATGATCCCCAATGTCCCGCCAGCCGCGATGGTTCCGGTTGCCAGGCGATTGGAGTATTTGTAGTTGCGCATCGGCGGCATGGCGACTTTCGCCATGGTTGCCGCGGTTGCCAGGGTTGAACCGCAGACGGCTGAAAAACCGCCTGCGGCGAGCACGGTCGCCAGTGCCAGTCCACCACGGAATTTGCCTAACGCCGAATAGGCCGCATCATAAAGATCCTGGCTGATGCGGGCATGGACAATCAGCACTCCCATAAGGATGAACAGCGGAATGACGCTAAGATTGTAATTCATGCTGTCGTGGAATACCTGCTGGCCGACCATGGCCAGGGAAGCTCCCCAACCTCGCTGCATCGCAAAGCCGACAAAGCCCACGACCAGTGTCGCGAACCCTACGCGAAACCCCATGAAACACAGTGCCAAAAGCGCGGCGAACCCTATCAGCGCGGACGCCATCACACGTCCTCCATATGGGGTTCTTCTTTGTCCGCCCTGCCGACGATCAAACCCAGTACCTGGCTGACAACGCTCAGCGCGGCGAGAACAGCCGTCGTGCCGGTAATCCAGACCAGGGGCCATTCCAGCACGATGGTCGTCGACCCGGTGTGCGCCGCTTCGAGCGCCTGCTGGGCGAGGACGTAAACGATCAGACACATTGCGAAGATCGAAAAGCCCTGCACGATGACGTCATAGGCGCGCGGAGCCAGTGTGCGGACCTGCTGGTCAAACAGCTCGACCACGATATGGCGGTCGCGTGCATTGGCAAGGCCGAGCCCCAGAAAGATCGTCAGCGCCAGCATCGTACTGATCATTTCGGACGCTCCGAAGACCGGCGCGCCAAGGATGTAGCGACCGACCACATCAATGAAGGTCAGAAGCATCATTGCCATCAGGACGATGCTGCACAGGATCTCCAGAATCTGGACGATGCGTTTCAGGACACTTGAGGCCATGGCGCACTGTTCCTCCGATCGTCGCCGCTACTCGGCCAGCTGTGCCTTGTAAAACTCCAACGCGCCGGCACCGTCGATGCCTGCCTCGCCAGCAGCTTTCAACCAGCCTTCGGTGACAAAGGACGAAGCTTCGATCAGCGACGTCTCGAAATCCGGATCGGCGGTGATAATCTCGATCCCTGCGTCTCCATAGGCAGCTTCGGCGGCAGCCGCTGCAGCGTTCCAACGCGCCCCGAATGCAGCACCCAGCACATCACCGGAAACGGACATGATCGCCGCCTGATCTTCCGGCGAGATCTCGGCCCATTTGTCCTGGTTGACGAATACGGAAAAGGACGTCGAATACACCGCCTTGCTGAACCTGGTGTTCGACTTGATATACGGCATCAGCTGGAAAGCCCGAAGCGCCTGCGGGTCCAGACCGAGGTTTCCATCGACGATTCCACGCGAAATGATCTCATTGGACTTGACCGCTGGGGTCGACACCACACCTGCGTCCAGTTTCTTGGTAATCGCGGCAAGAGGTCCGGGCAGCGCCCAGATCTTGCGCTTTGCCAGCTCGTCAATCGAATTGATAGGTGTATCGGTCTGGCTGTACAGCTCGCCGGGCGAGATAACGAATTGCGACAGCAGGTGAACCGTGTCGAATTCGTCGGCAAAGAACTCGCGGTTGGTGGCCCAAAGGGCGCGGCTCATCTTCTCTGCATCATTGATCCCGGTAAAGGGCTGCATGGCGACCAAGGGACCTTTGACACGGTTCTGTATGAGACCGTTGAACTGCACGGCCACATCGACCAGCCCTCTTTCGACGGACACCAGTTGCTCGGGTGGCGGGGCGACGGATTTGGGCGGTATGTTGCCGGTCACACGCCCCTCGGTCACGCGCTCGATTTCCGAAATCCAGTTAGGCAGAACTTCACTGCAAACGAAGTGTTTGGCCGGCCAGAAGCAGTTGACCAGCAGCCGTGTTTTCGCCTGCGCCTCAAGCGGAATAGTCGAAAGCGCCACCGTAATGGCAGCGCCAAGGGTCATAGCTTTGATGTTCACCGTATCCTCCCAAGGTGACCAGACGGTTCTCTTCCGTCCTTGACGAAATAATCGCGCCAAATAATATAACAGTCCAATAATCTCTGGATAACCTATTATGCGATTTTGATATGTTAATCGATCCACGTCACCTGGAACAGCTTGCCGTCATCGTCGAAGCCGGTACCCTTCAACAGGCCGCAACCAGCATCGGGACGTCACAACCTGCCTTGAGCCGCATGATCAGCAATCTTGAGGCACGGATCGGCATGCCCCTGTTTGAAAGAAACACCCGGCCGCTGACACCCACATCGATCGGGTTCGAGCTGGCGCATCAAGGTCGCTCGATCCGCACCGCCCGCCTGCGGGCAACGGAAATGCTTGATCTTGGTGCACGCGGTTACTTTGGTGTCCTGAAGCTCGGAGCACCGCCGTTCATGTGCAAAAACCTGATCTCGGAGGTCGTCGCGCGTTTTCTGTCGGCACGTCCCAACATCAGGATCGACCTGATCCCGGACTATCACGCCGGTCTCATGGAGCGCATCTATCTCAATCAGGTGGATGTTGTGATCGGACCCGCTAAATTCGTCGAGCAGGGCAATACCGACCTGATCCTGGAACCCCTGTTCAGCGATACCAATGTGATTGTCGGCAGGAAGGGACATCCACTTATCGATACCCCAACGCCTTCGGCCGACGACTACAAACAAGTGATCTGGGTCGGGCATTCGGACCGCAGTCTCCTGAGGTCCGACATGGAAGATGCCTTGAAGCTGATGGGGATTACAAATCCCGCTATCGCATTTCAGAGCGGCTCTGCCGAAGCGGTTCTGGAACTACTTCGGGAAACAGATTTTCTGACAGTCCTACCGAAATACGCCGTCAAACCCGACGGCTCAGACGGATTGGCGATTGCCAACATCACGCTGTCCAACCAAGACCAGGTTGTCAGCGCGATTACCCTGGCAGAACGTACCGAAACCACCCTGACCACGGACTTCAAGTCCCATTTGAAAGACCAGCTGACGAAACGTTTCGGGCATTGAAATGTGGAAAGTTCGATCAATCAGGTCAATCTGCTCACGAAACAGTTCGGTCAACAGGACTTCGCAAAAACACATTCTCCTCGCCGGATTGTTTGGAGAACAACGCAGTTTTCGAACGCCTCTGAGTGACTGGTCGGATTGGTGCTCAAAACAGCGAAATCCGCAATCTTGCCGGGAGTGATGGAACCGCGTTCATGCTCCTGAAAAACCTGCCAGGCGGCTTCAATCGTATGTGCCTTGAGCGCCGAATGAATCGGGATCCTTTCCTTCTCCCCCAGAAGGCGACCTGAAGCCGTTCGGCGGTTGACAGCGCACTGCATGAGGTGAATTGGCCGGGTTGGTGTAACAGATGCATCGTTGTGGATCGTGAAGTGGACACCATGGCGTTCAGCGGAAGCGGTTGGTGAAATACCTTCCGCGCGTTCCGGCCCTAGAAACGTGTCGTAGTGCCTGTCGCCCCAGTAGTGAATGTGAGCGGTGAAGAAACTGACCGTCACCCCCAGCCGCGCCATACGCTCCAGTTGATCGTCCCGCAAAACCTGACCGTGGATGACCGTATGACGATGGTCACTCCTGGGAAACTCTTCCAAAGCCGCCTCGATCGCGTCCAGAAGATTGTCGGTTCCGGCGTCGCCGTTGCAGTGGCAGTGGATCTGGAACCCCATCCTGTGCAGCTTGCGCACCTGGACAAACAGTTCCTTGCGATCCGTATAGGTCATTCCGTGCGGCGCATCCGGATCGGCCGGTTTGAAGTAAGGCTCGCTGAGATATGCGGTCTGCAGCTGAAAGGCACCGTCGGTGAAAAGTTTGCGCGGCCCGAGCGAGAAATACCGGTTGCCTTGCCACTCCAATGCTTCCGGTCCTGCCGAAAGACCGGGTTCGAGCTCACCTATCGGCAAGAGCATTACATCGATGCCGGGATCTTCTCCGTCCGGAAGACTGTTGAAATGCTCCAGCATTTCGCGCGTCGCCCAGGCATTTTGCGCATAGGTAACACCTTGCGAGAGATATTCGTCGCGGCACGCTCTAAACCCAAGCCAGAACCGTTCGCGGTCGATCAGAAAATCCGTATCCCCCATGTTTCCCATGGCGGATAGACCTTCGATCAATCCCGTCAATTCACCGGATTTCGGATCCCGTCCAAACCTGCCTCCCGCCGGATCGGGCGTCTCGCTGGTGATGCCCAGCATGTCCAGAACACGGGTATTGGCCACACCGTTGTGCCCTGATGCATGAATGACCCATATCGGGTGTTCGGTTGAAACCCGATCCAGTTCTGCCCGCGTTGGCATCCTGTTTTCGGCGATGGCCGTGTTGTCGAAAAGCACACCCATGACCCACTCGCCCTTTGGCGTGACCGCCACCCGGTCGGCGAGCCTTTCAAGCGCGGTGTTCATGTCGATACAGTCCCCCCGCGGTGGCGGGGCCAGATCTACCCTGAACAGCTCGATAAAGCCCGGATCAGGAAAATGCCCGTGAGGATCGATAAAGGCCGGGATCATGGTCCGGCCCTGCAGGTTCACCTCTCCGGCATCCGGTTGAAGCAGTGCACGCATGTCCTCTTCGTCTCCAACGGCCAGGATGCGCTCACCGTCGATGACGACCGCCGATGCCACCGGCCGGTCATCGTCCATCGTCAGGACGGTGCCGTTGAAAAACAGGGATTGGGAACCGCTCATGCATGAATCCGTCATTCATTCTTGCTTCGGGAAGGAGACGCTTCTGCCACAAGTCGGACTTCTCGAACCTCGTGGCAGTTTTTGCCTTTGGGACGACGTCTTATGAAATCGCAACTCCGGCGCAACAGCTCGCTCGTGGCGGACTGCGGAGAGTTGTCTTGTCTCCACCGACCGGCTTGATCGGCTCACCTTCCCTGTCACGACAGTCAAGGGCGCGCCGAACAGCAGCCGTCACGTCATCCACCAGCGCTCCATAATGCGGCGGCCATCGAAACCGCGCGACCAGGAGAGATCACCATGGGCGATCTTCTCTGTCCGGGCATGAACTTCGTTGGCAAACATCGGCACGACGTTGCCACCTTCGTCCCGCAGGATGATCTGCATTTCGCGGTACATGTCGGCGCGCAGATCATCATTCAGTTCTGCTCTCGCCTGCACCAGCAGCTCGTTGAAACGCGCATGGTCCCATTGGGTGTCGTTCCAGGCAGCACCGGGAGCAAACCCGGTTGTGAGCATCGTATCCTCGGTGGAGTAACCGCCCCAATAGCTGGCGCACCAGGGTTTCTTCATCCATACATCCGACCAGTATCCATCATTCGGCTCACGCACGACATTGATGTTGATGCCTGCCGATTTGGCCGAGGACTGGAACAGTACGGCCGCGTCGAGGGCTCCGCTATAGGCCGCGTCCGAAGCGCTCAGATCGATTGTGATGTTGCCCAGCCCTGACTTTTCCATGTGATGTTTTGCACGATCGGGATCGTAGCTGATCTGTTCGATATCCGAAGCGTGGAAACGGTAAGATGGACCAATCGGGTGGTCATTGCCGACAACGCCATGGCCGAACAGGATTTTTTCAACTATTTCCTGCCGGTTGATTGCGTATTTGAGAGCCTTGCGCAGTTCCAGATTGTCGAAAGGTGCGCGCCCGGTCAGCATCGGGAAAGTGTAATGCAACGGACCGGTACCTTCCTCGACAATGATGCCCGGTTTGCGGGCCATCAATGCCAGCGTCTTGAATTCCACCCGGTCGATACTGTCCACTTCACCGGTGATCAGGGCGTTCTGACGGGCGACCGGATCAGTGATGGAATGAACTTCGATCGAATCCGCATGCGCCGCCCCTTCCTTCCAGTAGTTCGGATTGCGTTCGAACTTGTAGGTTCGACCGGGTTGCTCTGATTTCAGGACATACCCTCCGGAGCCTCCGGCCTTCCAGTCGATGCCGCCATCCTTAGCCGGGTAAATTCCGAAGATCGCTTCGTTGAAATTATAGGGGAAATCAGCGTTGCCGGAAGACAGCGTCACGATAATCGTATTGCCGTCCGCTCTGATGTCGGTGACCGAAGCCATCACCGGCTTCCCGATCGACTTTGAATCCTCGCCACGGTGATAGTTCAACGAAGCCACCACGTCTTCGGCGGTCATGGTCTTGCCGTTGTGAAACTCGACCCCGTCTCTCAGTTTGAAAGTCCAGACGGTTGCATCAGGCGATGGGCTCCATTCCGTGGCCAGAGAACCGATGAGTTTTCCCTGTGCGTCCAGCTCGGTCAGCGTGTTGGCGACACCATATGCGACGACCCATTGAAGGCCGTTCGTAAGTGTCGCCGGATCAAGCGAGTCGGACGTAGCGCCGTGCCCCATGGCCAGTCGCATGTGACCGCCTTTTTTCGGAGTTGCAGCCATCGCCCCTCCCGACAAACTTGTCCCGAGGCTCAACGCGGCACCGAGAGCCGCGCTGCGTCCGAGAAACTCTCGCCGCGACATCCGGCCCTTCTCCAATTCGCCCAGAAGCCACTTCGCGTGCTGGTCTCTTGAATTCATGTCTCAATCCTCCCGCGGATCATCCAGTCAGCATCCAATTCGACCGGGAGCTTCCGTCACAAGTTTGAAAATGAAAACTTCGCGAAAGTATGCTTTTGTACGCAACTAGCATCATATTCGCGTCTGAATGCGAAAGGATTGAATGAAATGTCGGACGATTTTTCGAGAAATTTGCGCAGCATATGTGCCGAATATGGCTCGATCGCCCGAATTTGCCGTGAAATCGGTATCAACCGACAGCAGTTCAACCGGTATTTGAGCGGTACAGGTCTGCCGTCGGCCCACAACCTGCGCCGCATCGCCCGGCATTTCAATCTGACGGAAGCCGATCTCTTTTCAGGTCATGAAGAATTCAACCTTCGCTGTCTGATCGGTCAGCCGAGACGAAGCTCCGGCCCGGCGGACCAGATGACCGCTGCGTTCAGGGATCAGGCAACCGCGCTGCGGCCCTATCTCGGCTTCTATCATACCCATTTCTGGACACCGACATGGGAGGGAATGATACTTAAGGGCCTCGTCTGGCTCCGTGAGAAGGACGGCTTTGTCACGACCAGGTCACTGGAGCGGATCAAGTCGCCGGAAGGCAATCTCTCACAAAAATCCCGCTACGAGGGACTGGCCACCCGGCGTGGCAACCGAATTTATGTCGTCGAGCATGAAATGATGCGGGAAGGCAGCATAGTTGAAACCATTCTTACGCCTTCCTACCGGCAAGAGGTCAAATATCTGCGCGGCACGACGATGGGCGTCGCCTGGCAACCCCACATAATGCCTTATGCATCGCGGTCGATCTGGAAACGGGTCGAGGACAGGTTCAGTCCCCGCGAAGCGCTGCAGGCATGCGGTGCGTTTCCCGCGAACAGCAGACACATCGATCCGGCGGTCAGAACGTTTCTGATCGATTCAAAAAAGGCCGGAGACCTCAATACGACAATTCTGACCTGACGCCGTATGCCTGACGTCTTACGCTTCCGTGGTCTTGGAACCGTCAATATAAAACAGTGTTGAGTATAATCTCGACTGGTGTGTCGATCTTGAACTTTGCGCTGCCCCGCGCGAGCAGCCAACCGTCCGCTCGCTCCAGGCGCGCAACGATCTGTTGAGACGGTGAAGACTTCAAGTTGACGGGCAATTCCAGGGAGAACGCTATCTCCCTTGATCCACCGTCGCTCTTGAGTTGCGTCTTGACGACATTCGCTCCATCCATCTCAAGATCTTTAAGAAAAATTTCAATCTGGCCTTTTGGTATCGCCTTTTCACCGTGAAACCTGACAGTGCCGCTTACAAATGGCGTTTGCGCTACGGTCGTCTGTGCAGTCGTGAACATCGCCAGTATTGCGGCGACCAGCAACCTTGTACCGCGAGCGGTCACACGCTTCATTTCTCACCTCTTGTACTTGCAATACCCGTGATGGCTCCGGCGCACAGGATGACCAACGCGGGATGAAAGGGGGCGCCCGGAAGCGCCCCCTATTTGTGCCATTAGATTATGACGAAGTCCTGCGCAGAAAGGTCCAGACCTGATCTTAATTGCGCGAATTCAATCGCGGCAATTTCTCCCGATCCATCAGCGTCATAAGACAAAGTGCCGTCGTCGGTGTCATAGATGATGCGGTCGTCTGCATCATAACTGGCACCGGCTGCATTTGCCTGAAACGATCCAACCGCAAGGAGGCCGACGTTTCCAATTTCCGTAAAGATGCTGTTGTCCAGAAGGATCATGTCGTCGTCGACATCGAAGTCCCGGATCCGATCGACATTGTCGTTTCCGAGTTCCGTCGAGAAGCGGAAGGAGTCCTCTCCGGCACCGCCGGTCAGGATATCTGCTCCAAGCCCGCCATCCAGCATGTCGTTGCCGCGACCGCCGAAGAGCCTGTCGTCACCCGCAACGCCCGGCTGAACCGGTTCGGGCGGAAATTCGACCGACACATTCAGCTTGTAGGTCGAGCCTTCCGGCACTGCCTCGGTCCAGCCACCATCCGGGGCGGTGCTTGTCCAGCTGCCTTCCAGAATATAGTAAGTTCCGGTTTCCTGGACGACGAAGACCGTGCTGGAATCGCGATTGCTTGTCGAGCCCGGATCCCCGCCACCGTCGTCGTTCTGGGTAACGATGTCGCCATTGCTGTCCAGCAGTCTGACCCAACTGTCATGGACGTTGGGATCGGCAATTCCGTCGATATCGATGGTCAGGATCGTCCCTGCAGCCAGGTCAATGCTGTAGTATCCGCCCTTGCCATTGCCGGTGGCGTTGACAGTCGTATGCAGGACAGTTGTGGAATCGAAGATGTCCGGGTCTTCCGTCAGAGAGAAGTTGTTCGAGATGTCGAATGCGGTTGCGATCGAATTGTTCGTCGCATCCGCGCCGAGTGTCGCATATCCCGTCCCCATGCCAGGGCGCGGTATGGCATCGGCCTGATCGGAAAAGTCGCCGAAAAGAGTGTCGTCACCACCACCGCCGCGCAACGTGTCGTCCCCTCCCTGGCCGGTCAGCGTATTGGCGGCACGATCTCCGCGCAGTCGGTCGTCAAACCCTGAACCGGCAAGATTTTCGATCGAGACATAGGTATCGCCTTCAGATCTGCCGCGCGCCAGATTAAGCCTGACACCGCTGGTCGCGTCGGAATAATCCGCCGTGTCACTGCCGGCACCACCGTTCAACAGGTCGGCGCCCTCGCCCCCCGTCAATGTGTCGTCGCCAGAACCGCCGGAGAGTTCGTTCGCCTGGGCATTACCTATGAGATGATCGTCGAAAAACGACCCAACCGCGTTTTCAACGTCAACGATGATGTCATGCCGGATAGCCGTGCCGCGTCCGACAATCTGAACCGGACCATCGGCGTCGCCGCCGCTGGCCGTTCCATTGGCGAGATCGACCGTGACACCGCTGGAGCTTCCCGCATACACAACCGTGTCTATTCCCTCGCCGCCATTCAGATAGTCCTGTCCGGCTCCTCCGATGATCGTGTCGTTGCCGCCGTCGCCATACAGAATGTCGCCATCGTTGCCGCCGTCCAGAATGTCATCGCCGTCGCCGCCATTGAAATAATCACCGCCGCCCCGGCCCCAGAAATGGTTTGCCGCAGACGTGCCGACGAAACGGTCGATACGGTCATCGGAGCCGATCAGGTTTTCGATGCTGTAGAATGTGTCACCGGAAGCCGTGCCGCCACTGGCGACATTCGTTTCCAGATTGACCAGCAGCTGAAACGGGCTTTCCGTGCTGTAGTCGACCGTATCGACACCGGCGCCACCTCTGAAGATATCGGCGCCGTCCTGACCTCTCAGCACATCGTCGCCATCGCCACCATCGAGCAAATCATCGCCAGCGCCACCGATAATGGTGTCATTTCCGGCGCCGCCGTAGAGCGCATCATTGCCATCATCGCTCTCGGTCTGGTCGTCCAGGTCTTCAACCGCGATCGTGTTGTTAATATCCCGGCTTGCCAGAGAATCCCGGCCACCGATGATGAGGTCATCACCCCCAAGTCCAAAAATCGTGTCTCCACCCGCGCCGCCATCTAGCGTATTGTTTCCCTCGTCGCCGAAGATAATGCTGGTCAGAGACCCGCCAATTTCAGGCTCGGGTTCGACGGGCTCATCAGCCGGCTGGGTGACAGTGCCGTCGACATAGATGATGTTCTCGACATTCGCGATTTCGCCGACATCAATATCCCGGGACAGCACGATCACGGTGTCGTTGCCGCCGTCCGCTTCCTCGTGAACGATGTCGTCGAGCGAGTCGACGAAGTAGACATCGTCGCCGCCGTAACCCGCCATCCGGTCGCCACCACCGCGGCCGTCCAGGATGTTGTTCCCGTCATTGCCGATCAGAATGTCGTCAAACCGGCTGCCGATGCCGTTTTCAATGTAGTACTCGGTCTGATCGTCGTTGTGCCCGGCAAAGATCGAGACATTGTTGTTATGGCCGTTGACGCTGGAAAACTGACCGGCGCGCAAATCCAGGATCGTGCCAGCCGTCGACCCGGAAAAATCGATCGTGTCGTCCCCACCGGTATCGTGGATCACGAAGCCGATATCGTGTTGCATTCCCTCGGACGTCAGCTGGTAGCCATATTCAGTGCTGTTGAAGCCGTAGACATTGTCTCCCGTGTTGAGGTCAATCTGCTGATAGGTCCGGTTTCCGTCCTCGTCGACGGTGGAAAAATACCGGCGGATCACGGCTTCAATATCGGCCATGAGCGGTGTTGATGCCGACCAGCGCGTGGTTTCGCCAACATCGATCCCATCGAAATAGGACATGACGCTGTATTGCTGGCGATCATAGGTCCAGGTCGCATTGTTCAGATAGTTGATCTGGACACCACCGGGACCGCTGTAATTGTAAAGGCCTGGATGATTCAGGCCGAACTCATGGCCGAATTCATGAATGAAACTGTCAAATACATAACCACCGATATCGGTCTTGTTGGGTTCCGTGTCATGAAAGCGTTGACCGATGCTGACATATCGGTCGCTTGAAAAGGCGCTGCCGTCGCTTTGTTCACCGAGCTCCGGGCTGACGACTTCCATCCACTGCGTTTCGGCATCATAGGGTTCGTCGTCGACGATCTCGAACTGGAGAGGCGTGACGGCGGACCACATCTGCGATGCGCCAATTGCTGCTGCCTTGTAGTCGGGATGATCATTGAGCTCCTGGACATTGATCACCAGCGGCTGCGCAGCAATCTCGGCCGTCAGGCTCCGGTTCAGCGCTCCCAGATAATCGAGATAGGCTTCATAGTCTTCGCTTTTGCCAAACGGGTTATCCGGGGTCTGGTCGTTGATCCACCATTGGTCGCCGGACTGGATTGAAGTCGACATCTTGAGGTCTCCCTATGTGACAAACGTCGGGGTGATGAACACTGAAGGTTTTGGTGTGGCCAACTCGGATGCGGCGTGCATCTGCCGCCGTGGTCGACGGCACAGGTCTGAAAACCTCCATGTTCAGCAAGGCTCACATTCATACAACTTATAGTAGTTGATACGATGTAATAAGTATCAATGATTGCATTGCGAATATCTCAATGCAAGTGCAATTTTTGGGAGAGGCGAAAAAAAGAACAATCCTGAGTATTGCGGAGATGCGTGACAAAGGCGTGGCATCAATGGGGCATCATGGAGGACATCGATCGCAATCAGTTGGATAGCGCTAAATGAACGGCTCAGCCTGTTGAACGGGTATTCCAGATGCGGCCCTGCCCCCTCGGTTCAGCGACACAAATATGGGAGTCCGACGATAGGGTCTTGTCCTGACGATCGCCGCACCAATGAAAGTTTCTGCCTGGCTTGGAAGGGCGGTAATCGGCATACCAGATCGCAAAAGCGGACAGGTCATCCGGACCAGGAAGTCGTGAATCCTGGCTCATGAACCGCATTGAGCGGTCAGGTCCATCAATCTTGAAGCGTTCGAAATACTGCCGTCTGTCTCACTGCTGACGAGGTCACGGAACCGCGCTTCTCAGCCCCTTCCCGTAGGCGAGGGCTGCGAGCGGTGGTTTGCAGACCCGCGAACCGTGAGAATTCGCCCGCTTGGGCGTTTGATCCAATTTCACCACGCCGGTCCGCCCAGGATCCCGGCGGACCGCAACCATCATTGATCTTGCAATAATTTGCAGCATCGACCTATGTCTCCGGTACCGCCTGGCGTCTTT
>NZ_JAILWL010000299.1 GCF_025698965.1 Roseibium sp. | reverse complement strand
AACGATTCCATACTTCTCGTACAGTTCATCAAGGATGAACATGCGCCTGACATGGAAAATGTGGCGGATATTGCACCTCTTGGCGCAAAGGCTCGTTTTCGGGCAATACTTCTGACCTCGTTGACGACGGTTGCAGGGATGTTGCCACTGCTGTTCGAGACCAGTCCTCAGGCACAAATTCTGATACCGCTGGTGACGTCGATCACCTTCGGCCTGATCGGTACAACCTTGATGATCGTTTTCACGGTCCCGGCCTTCTACACGATCCTGGACGATTTCGGACTGACGTCCCTTGCAGCCGAACGCAAGGCGCACAACAAAGCTGAAATGTCACCCGAGGGACATGTGAAAATTTCCGAAACCAGCTGACTTTGACTGTTTCAAAACGAAAAAGGGTCCTCGCCTTGAGGACCCTTTTTGAATTTCGATTGCCGTCTCGGCAATAGGCCTAGTCGAACAGCTTGTCGATATCGGCCTGGGCATCGCCCAGCAGAGCGTCGATGTCGTCCTGGGAAACGCCTTCGCCGGTATGTTGCGGACCGTGCAGAATGAGTTCGCGCTTCCGGCGCTCTTCTTCACTCTCTTCCAAGGCAGCATCGAGTTCCTCAGGAATGCGCAGATGCTCAATGAAAGATGTCACGCGCTCGTCGATATAGCGCAGTGTCGAAACCACCTTCGAGATCCGCTGACCGGTAATATCCTGGAAAGTGCAAGCCTCAAAGATGCCGATCATTTTGTTGCTGACCAGTTCCTGATAAGCTTCGGCATCGCTGGTATCGGCGCCCATTATCTCTTCGGCCGCTTCCATGATCGAGTTGGTGGCTTCTTCCGTAGCCTCAACGATCGCATCCAGCTCGCGCCCCGCATCGGGGATCTTGTTGCCGGTCATGTCGTTCGCGCGCAATTGGGAGATTTCCTCCTTCATGCGTCTGATTTCCTTGGCAATGGAAGTCAGCTCTTCGGTCACAGCCGGCTGTACAGTCGACAGAAAGTCATACATCGATCCCGACATGACTTCCGCCAGATGCATCACGTCGGTCAGAGAAACTTCACCGTCGCGGTTCTTGTTTTCTTCCAGGAAATCAATAACGCGCGCGACGTTTTCCTGTTTCATGTTGGCCATCAGGTCTAGCCTCTCCATAGTGAAAGCACCCTCCGAATGTTCGGAACCAAAGTCCCGACAATTACTTTCCGGATACACCCAGACAGACCCGGCCTGTCATTTGGACAGAACCGTGCCGACCGAGAAGGTCCGTCTTGCACCGGCGGAGAAGCGCCTAAACGCGTCCTCCGCCCGATACAGGAAATTAATCGGAGAAGACTGCCTCAATCTTGCCTTTCAACGTCTGTGCGTTGAACGGCTTGACGATGTAGTTGTTCACGCCGGCTTTTTTCGCCGCGATCACGTTTTCTGTCTTGGATTCTGCAGTCACCATGATGAAAGGTGTCTTGCTCAGTCCGGAATCCGCACGAACCTGTTTGAGAAGTTCGTAGCCGGTCATCGGCTCCATGTTCCAGTCTGAAATCACCAGGCCGTAACGGCGCTGTTTCATTTTTTCCAATGCTTCGGTGCCGTCCGCGGCGTCGTCGATGTCCTCGAAACCGAGCTGTTTCAGCAGGTTCCGAATGATGCGAATCATCGTCTTGTAGTCATCGACCACGAGGACCGGCATCTGAAGATCAAGGGCCATTGTCTACTCCATACTGTCAATTTGCGCGGCCCCTGGCCGTGGGCCGGTGGAAACGCGTTATGACTTTGAAGGAGAGCGACACTCATCGTGTCCTCACCTCCCCACACTTGAAGCAATTTACCCGCGGCCCCTGAAAAGACCGTTAATAACAAGCACTTTTTTTATTCGCCCAAAGCACAATTGCCAGAAAACCTTGCGAAGCCTAGCGTCTGCAGCGGGCAAAAAAGGTAATTCTGGACGGAAATCGCAATGCTTGAGCTGCAAAAACTGTGTTTTGAAGATCTGAAAACCGGAATGAGTGAAGAACTTGTAAAACACGTCAAATCATCAGACGTTGTCGGTTTTGCGGAAGTATCCGGTGACCGGAATCCGATTCATCTTTCTGAACACTTTGCCGCAAGAACTCCATTCAAGACGCGGATTGCGCACGGACTTTATACAGCAAGCCTTATTTCCGCTGTCCTCGGCACCCGACTTCCGGGCCCAGGTGCGATTTATCTTTCGCAGACCCTCAACTTCAAGGCGCCGGTCAAGATCGGTGACGACGTCAAGGTGACAGTCACGGTGGAAGAACTTATGGAGCGTGGCAACCGCGCCCGTCTTTCCTGTATCTGCAGTGTGGGAGACACGGTGGTGCTTGAAGGTGAAGCGCTTGTAAAAGTTCCCAGCCGGGACGAAGACAGATCGGGTCTGTGACTTAAGCTTGGGCTTGTCGATAAATCGCCAACCAATTCTCAAGCTTGACCTTTGCGGATCTTGGCGGCAGGTTCCACGCCTGTGCGGTATCTCACCTTCGTGTGAGCATGCGCCTGCTGCCGTCTTCCCTTGAGCCTATCCGGCCGACACGTTTCGCGAAGGTTTGTCGCATGAGCCTGTCTCAACCCTCGAAGTTTTTGATTGCCGAGAATCTGGATGATTTTCCGGAGGATCTGAAGGGCGGCATCGTCGCAATCGGAAATTTTGACGGCGTACACAGAGGCCACAGAGCCGTTCTGGATGCGGCGCTCGGTCTTGGGCACGGTACCCATCATCCCGTTTTCGCAATGACCTTCGAACCCCATCCGCGCACCGTTTTCAATCCATCGAAACCGGTTTATCGGCTGACGCCACCGGTGCAAAAGGTCGATATCCTCAAGGAATGTGGCCTCGACGGTGCGCTGATTCTGCCATTCACACGTGAATTTGCGGGGATCGAGGCCAATGCCTTCGTGCAGGATATCCTGATCGACACACTCGGTATTTCTCACGCGGTGACGGGATACGATTTCCATTTTGGCCGCGCGCGCCAGGGTACACCGGACTATCTGCGGTCGGCCGGAGCAAATCACGGGTTCGGCGTTACAATCGTACAGCGAGAAGAGGACGAAGGCGCAGAAGTCATATCCTCCACCCGCATTCGAGATTGCCTGGCGCATGGCGAAATTGCCCACGCCAATGGCCTGCTAGGCTACCGCTGGTTTTTCGAATCGGAGGTGCAGCATGGCGACAAGCGCGGCCGAGACCTCGGATATCCGACCGCTAATCTGCGTATGCATGACAACTGCCCGCTCCGCCAGGGTATTTATGCGGTTAAGGTGAAGACCCGTGACGGTTGGTACGACGGCGTGGCCAGCTACGGTCGCCGTCCGACCTTCGACAACGGCTCAACTTTGTTCGAGGTCCACCTGTTCGACTTCAGCGGCGACCTCTACGGACAGGAACTCAGAGTCCACCTGGTTTCTTACCTTCGCGGCGAAGAAAAGTTCGACACGGTCGATGCACTGGTTGCCCAAATGAACAAGGACAGCGAAGAAGCCAAGGCGGCGCTTGCATCTCTTCAGCCCCTGTCGGAAGTCGACATGAAATTGCTGGAACTTGCTGAGTGACCGGGGGCAACAGGTCATCAACCGTCGATCAAAACCCGCTCCTGGCCATTCTCCTGATGACAGTTGCGATGCTGATCGTTCCGGTGATGGACATCATCGCGAAATACCTGTCAGCGTCTCTTCCTGCGCTTGAAATCACCTTTGGCCGGTTTCTCTTTCAGTTCCTGATCTGCCTTACCCTTGCACTTGTCAGCGGACGGCTGAAACGGCTCAAAGGCGATCAACCAGTCATCAATTACTTACGTGGAATTCTTCTGGCGCTGGCGTCGCTCAGCTTCTTTACGGCCGTGAAATACATGTCCGTGGCCACAGCCATTTCGATCTTTTTCGTCGAACCGATGATCCTGACGATACTGGCTGCGCTCATCTTGAAGGAACAGGTCGGCATCCGCCGGATCGGTGCGATTGTTGTCGGTCTTGTGGGGGCAATCGTCATATTGCGTCCCAACCTTGCCGAAATTGGATTGGTCAGCCTGCTGCCGGTTTGCACCGCTGTGTTGTTTTCCTTCTACCTGCTGCTCAACCGGCTCTATCCGGTGACCGACGATTTGCTGACGATCCAGTTCAGTGCAGGCCTTTCCGGTTCATTGTTGCTTGGCGGGGCGCTCTTATTCGGATTGTTTGCACAGGTGGACGGTATGGAATTCGTGGCACCGACCGGTTTCCAGGTCAGCCTGCTGATGATTGTCGGATTGATTTCCTTTACCGCACACGGCCTTGTCGTTGCCGCCTTTCAACGCGGGACGGCCAGCCTGTTGGCGCCGCTGCAATATATCGAGATCGTCAGCGCGACCCTGTTCGGTTATCTGGTGTTCTCGGACTTTCCGGATCGGCTGACGTGGTTCGGAATCGCCCTGATCATTTCAAGCGGTCTTTACATCGCCCATCGCGAACGCAAGCGGAAATCAGAAGATCAGGCAGACACGGTGCCAGAAATCTGATCGCCATGGCCAGACGGCCGACTGTCATCCACTTGAGCTTTCAGCCGCCGCATGCCCAGCCACAGGATCAGCCACGGCAGAAGCGGTGCAACGGGAATGCCCAGCCAGATTGCAATCGGACCCGTTGACGCTGAAAGACCGATGACAACCGCAAGAAGGGCTTTCTCGTAAGGCAGAAAGCCGTTTTTCAGCCCCTCCCGGATCAGAAATGCACAAGGAACGATCAACAGGGTGAGATCATAGGAAAGTGCAAAAGGTGTTGCCAGAAGTGTTCCCCCGAGCAGAACGGGCGCTCTTACAGCCATGCTTCCTGACCTTCGCCAGGCGGTCCAGACACAGGCAAGCGCGCCAATTCCGGCAACGATCTGGATGACATAGGCTGGAACGTTCCCCAATCCGAACTGACGGGCACTGGCATAGACCGAAATCATTTTCGTCCATTCGACATTGCCCTGCTCCATCACGGCGGTTGCGACCGGGGCCTGAAGCCAGAAAACCTGCCAGACACCAATGCCAAGGAAGGCAACGCTTACCGCTGCAAAGACAAGAGTGGTCACAGATGCGCTGATAAATGTCCGCCAGTTCAAACTCGCAATCAGGGCGATCGGAACAAGAATTCCCAGCTGCGGCTTAATGGTCAGGATGCCGAGCGCGAGTCCAGCAAGGAACATCCGGTTCCGTTCCACACCGACGAGCACCAGACCGTAAAGCGCCGCGGTCAGGGCTGCATTTTGGCCGTGAAAAGCGTTGTTGGCGCAGGCCGGTATCAATATGAGGCAAGCCGCAAGTAGCCATTTGCCGGTAATCAGCCGGCAGGTGAACCAAAGCAGACCTGTCGTCAGTGCAACAAAGGCGGCAAAGGCAACCCTGTATGGCAGGAGGGCGAAAACGCTTTGCAGGAGCTGAAAGGTGGGCGGATAAAAGAAGCCGAAAAACTTGTCGGAACCGGACAATTGCTTTTGAATTTCCGCAAATTCAATCGGAACATAGGGTAAGTCAGGCGTTCCCAGAAGCGCCTGCTTTCCGGCAAGCCAGAAGCTCAAATAGTCCATCATCAGCGTGCCGTTGGGCGACCTGAATGTGTTGGGAACAAGCAGCATCCAGGCAAATCCGAGCGCAAATCCGATGGCGGAGCATAGACAGGCAAAACCGATACGGTCCCAGGTGAACCAATCACCAGAGCGGACAGCGCGAAACCAAAGGCTTTGCGTCTGGTTCTGGTTCGAAAGGTTTGGTTCCTCGAACGCGTTGCCTTGACTTTCCATCATGGAGGTTGACCGGTCCTGTGTCTTCGCTTTGCTCAGGTCCAGCAGGCTAACTGCAGGTTATCTATATTCGGTTACCTGCCGGCCCGTTTTGCAAGATCGCCCCGAGTATCTTGGCAGCAGTTGAGCTTTGCGCGGCGATCTCAATACCCCCTTTATTCATTTCGCAAGTGCTGCTATGTCCCTTGCCATGCAAAATCAGGCTCTCATAATCATCGGCAAAGCGATGACCGCGATTACGCGAATTACTAGCCCGGCCTTCGGCTGACGCGCGCACCGCGGCGCCAGGGACCGGGATCCTCCTGTATTGATTGCAGCCTGGTGACAGGCTTGCAGACACCCTTAAATGTGATTTCGGGCGCCGCCCGAACGACCGGATCGACTTGACGATGACCGAGACAGATAAACGCGACTATTCCAAAACGATCAACCTGCCACAGACCGAGTTTCCAATGCGCGCAGGACTTCCGAAGAAAGAACCGGAAATCCTTGCACGTTGGGAAAACCTGGAAATCTACAAAAGGCTGCGCGAACAGGGTAAGGACCGGAACAAATTCGTTCTTCATGACGGCCCTCCCTATGCCAACGGCAACATCCATATCGGCCATGCGCTCAACAAGACCCTGAAGGATATCGTCACCCGCTCCATGCAGATGATGGGCTATGAGAGCAACTACGTTCCGGGTTGGGACTGCCACGGGCTGCCGATCGAATGGAAAATCGAAGAGCAGTACCGCGCCAAGGGTAAAAACAAGGACGAAGTTCCGATCAACGAATTTCGCCAGGAATGTCGCGAATTCGCCGAGCATTGGGTCGATGTCCAAAGCAAGGAATTCAGGCGTCTCGGCATTGAAGGTGATTGGGACAACCCATATCTGACCATGCGTTTTGAAAGTGAAGCGGTTATTGCCCAGGAGCTGATGAAGTTTGCCATGTCCGGGCAGCTTTACCGCGGTTCCAAGCCCGTCATGTGGTCGGTCGTTGAAAAAACCGCACTCGCTGAAGCCGAAATTGAATATCAGGACCACAAGTCCGACATGATCTGGGTGAAATTCCCGGTCGTGACAGCAGGTGGCAGCGACCAAGTGGCAGTGGACCAGCTTCTGGACGCATCGGTCGTTATCTGGACCACGACGCCATGGACGATCCCGGGCAACCGCGCGGTATGCTTCTCTTCGCGTATCGGCTACAGCCTCTATGAAGTGACACAGGATGGCCTGCCGGACGACAACTGGGTCCAGAAGGGCGACATGCTCATCCTTGCTGACGCACTGTCGGATGACGTCTTCAAGAATGCCCGTATCACCGAATTCAAGCGCGTACGCCCGGTCACGCCGGATGAGCTGGCAACCCTGACCCTGGCTCATCCGCTGGCAGACCTTGATCTTGGCGGATACGAATTTGACGTGCCGCTGCTGGACGGTGATCACGTTACCGATGATGCCGGTACCGGTTTCGTGCATACGGCACCAGGACACGGTTCGGACGACTTTGAAATCTGGATGGAGAGGCGTGCCGAGCTGGAAGAGCGCGGCATCAACACTGCTATTCCCTTCACCGTTGCCGATGACGGTTTCTATACAAAGGACGCGCCTGGTTTCGAGGGTTACGAAGTCATCACCCACAAAGGTGAAAAGGGCAAGGCCAACAAGGCTGTCATCGAAAAGTTGAAGGAAAGCGGCAACCTGATCGGTCTCGGTCGCCTCAATCACTCCTATCCGCATTCCTGGCGTTCCAAGAAACCGGTGATCTTCCGCAACACACCGCAGTGGTTCGTTTATATGGACAAGACCCTGTCGGGCGAAGGCGACACGCTGCGGACCCGGGCTCTGAACGCCATCGACGAAACCCGGTTCGTTCCGGGCAGCGGTCAGAACAGGCTGCGCTCAATGATTGAGAACCGCCCTGATTGGGTCCTGTCGCGCCAACGCGCATGGGGTGTACCGATCACCGTGTTCATCAACAAGGACACTGCGGAGATCCTGAAGGACGAAGCTGTCAATCAGCGCATCTACGACGCCTTTGTCACGGAAGGTGCCGATGCCTGGTACGCTGAGGGCGCAAAGGAACGATTCCTCGGCAATGATCACGCAGCCGAAGAATGGGACATGGTCACCGATATCCTGGATGTCTGGTTCGATTCCGGCTCCACGCATGCTTTCGTCATGGAAAAGCGCGACGACCTGAAACCTAAGCGCAAGGGTGAAGGCGGTGACGACTATGTTCTTTATCTAGAAGGATCGGACCAGCATCGCGGCTGGTTCCACTCCTCGCTTCTGGAAAGCTGCGGTACACGAGGCCACGCGCCTTATGATGCGGTTCTGACCCATGGGTTCACCATGGCTGAAGACGGACGAAAGATGTCCAAATCGCTTGGCAACCAGGTGTTTCCTCAGGACATCATCAAACAATACGGCGCCG
>NZ_JAILWL010000298.1 GCF_025698965.1 Roseibium sp. | reverse complement strand
GTTCCCAACCGGCGCGGTCTTTGGGCGCAGTCCGAACTGTCGCCGTTCGGCTATGGACGTCCCTATTCCGGACGCCAGTTGAAGGACCTCTTGAAAAGCTGCCAGTTCAATGTGCTGGATGACAAGGAAGCCCTGTTCATGCCGCCATCCAAAAAGCGCACGATCCTGCGCGCTGCACGAACCTGGGAGGGTATCGGCCGCAGGATCTGGCCGGCCTTCGGCGGAGTGCTGGTCGTGGAAGCGGAAAAAGTCGTGTTTCAGAGCCTGCCTGCGGACGGAAAACGCAGTCGTTTGCGCGATCTGCGTCCTGTGTTCCTTCCCGAAGGGGTGGCAACCGGCTTGAAGCCGGTCAGGGTGACCAGTCATCATCGAACCCGCATATCAAGACCATCAGGCCGCTCTGACCGCATCAGCTGAACGAAATGCGTTTTCTGCGGGCAGTGCGGGTTTACCCGAAGCGATCGAAAGTCACCGTTTCAGCAAGAAGACTGCCTGTTCCGCAACAATGTTCCAGACCCACCAGGGGGCATTGACCGGAATCTTGTTGCCACGGGCGCTGAGTGCGATTGCCTTGTCGACATCGGCATTCAACTCGCGGCAGAGTTCAACGAAATCCCGCAACGAGCAGAAGTGGATGTTCGGCGTGTCATACCATTCGTAAGGCAAGTATTTCGTCACCGGCATGCGGCCCCGGAAAAGAAGCTGCATGCGGTTGCGCCAATGGGCGAAATTCGGAATGGAAACAATCACCTGTCTGCCAATACGCAGGAGCTCGCTCATCACCTGCTTGGGTTCGCGGGTCGCCTGCAATGTCTGGCTGAGGATGACAATGTCAAATGCCTGGTCCGGATAATCCGCAAGGTCCGTGTCGGCATCGCCCTGGATCACGGAAAGACCGCGAGCAACGCACCGGTTCACACCGGCCTGGCTGAGTTCGATACCACGTCCATCGACCTGACGTTCGCGAGCCAGCAGGTCGAGAAGCGCACCGTCTTCCGAGCCGATGTCCAGAACGCGGGCACCGTCGGGAACCAGCGATGCAACAACCCTGTGGTCGCCGCGAACCTCTCCGGGCCGGGTCTGGTGAGGGGCAAGGTTCATGGGATCAGCTCGCCTCTCCGGGTGCCGGTAGTCCGCGGGCACGCGCGGAGCCGGTGATGAAACCCTGGATCGTTTCGAACATCTCCGGCACGTCCAGCAGGAAGGAGTCGTGTCCCCGGTCGCTTTCGATTTCGACAAAGGAAACATTTGCTGCCGCCGCGTTCAGGGCCTTGACCACACTTCGGCTTTCCGAGGTCGGAAAAAGCCAGTCGGAGGTAAAGGACATGACGCAAAAGCGGGTTTTGGTGTCCTTGAAGGCGTTGGGCAACGATCCGTCAAATTCCTGCGCCAGGTCGAAATAGTCCATGGCGCGGGTCACATAGAGATAGGAATTGGCGTCGAAGCGATCCACGAATGTCATGCCCTGGTGGCGAAGATAACTTTCGATCTGGAAGTCCGCATCAAAGCCGAAGGTCAGATTGTCCCTGTCCTGCAGGTTGCGGCCGAATTTCTGATGGAGAGATTCATCGGACATGTAGGTGACGTGCGCAGCCATGCGGGCGACGGCAAGGCCTTTGGTGGGCCGCATGCCTTCCTGGATATAATTGCCGCCACGCCAGTTGGGGTCTGCCATGATGGCCTGACGGCCAACCTCGTGAAAGGCGATGTTCTGTGATGTGTGCCGGGCCGCCGCCGCGATCGGGATGGCGGCAAAAACACGTTCTGGATAGCTGGCAGCCCATTGCAACACCTGCATTCCACCCATGGAACCACCGACCACCGCAAACAGGGTCTCGATTCCGAGATGGTCGACCAGCCGCGCCTGGGCGCGCACCATGTCGCGAATGGTAATTACCGGCAAATCCAGACCGTAGGGTTTACCTGTTGCCGGATCCAGCGTTGCCGGGCCCGTCGTGCCGAGACAGCCGCCGAGAACATTTGCGCATATGACGAAATAATGATTGGTGTCGATCGGTCTGCCCGGTCCGACCATGAGTGTCCACCAGCCTGGCTTTCCGGTCACCGGATTGGTGGAAGCGACATATTGGTCACCGGTCAGGGCATGACAGACCACAATGGCGTTGGATTTGTCCGCGTTCAGCTCACCATGGGTTTCGTAAGCGATCTGCCAAGGGGCCAGCTTGATGCCGGAGTCCAGTTCCAAAGGGTCTTCGGTGGAAAATTGAACAAGCTTGCTGGACGGCGTTTCCGCTTCGGTCGACCTGAGACCTTCAGGCGATTGTGAGCTTGACGAAGCTGGGTTTTCGGTGTCGACGGGCATCAATCTAAAGCGCGTTTTTCTCGTCCAGAAGCGGAAAATCATGACCGATTGCGGGCGCCGGAAATCCGGGTGCGGGCGAGCAGCAGGCAGTGCCCTCGGGAATTGCGCAACAATCAGACTGGCGAGCTAGCCGCGTGAAGCAACCTGAGTCAATGATTTCTTTTGCCTTTACGCGATCACATGCCTATGACTATGCGCCGCTGAACCCAAACGAAGGCTGGAACCTGTCATGTCTCAAAATCCGGACAGCGGGCTGTCGCTGGATGCGTTGCGAACGCGTATCGATGAGATTGACACGCAAATTCATAAGGCGCTGATGGCGCGTGCAGAAGCCGAGGCCTTGGTTGGAGGCATGCAGGAATCCGATGGGCAGACGGCTTCCCTGTTTCATCCGGAGCGGGACGCGGATTCGATGCGTCAGATGGTGGAGCGACATCAGGGTAATCTGCCACTGGCCGTGGTGGAGCATATCTGGAGGGATATTATCTGCGCTTGCAGCGATGCGCAGGCCGACACGGCGATCTTTCTTGATGGCGGCGCGGAACTGATCGACATGCTCGATCTTGCACGGTTCTACTTCGGTTTTTCTGCCGAGCTTATTCCCGGAAGCGACGCGGCGGATGTCGTCGGGGCCGTTGGAAGTTCGGATGGCGATATTGGACTGGTCGCCTTGGCCGATCGGGCCGAACTGCCCTGGTGGCGCGGGCTAAGCGATGCCGGGGCATTGGTAAGAGCGCGTTTGCCCTTCGTGGTGCTGGAGGATCGCCCTGCGGACCTGCCTGCTCTGGTCCTGTCCAAGGCTGACAGTCTGGCCGACAATGCGGATGTTGCCGTTTATGATGCGCGCTGGTCCGACATTTTGCCGGGCAGGTTGATGGATCAGGGGATCGAAGTGCTGAGCTTCTTCCGATCTGCAAACGGTGTCGATGCCTTGCTGGCAATTTCCGGCGAACTTTCAGAAGAAGATGTTATGAAGGCCTGCACAGCAGCTGGTGCTGAGCCTGATGTTTTGAGATGTGTCGGCGGCTATGCAGCGCCGATCGATGGCGACAACGATCCTGAAGACGGTTTTGAAGCCGAGGAGCGGGAGCCTCAGGAATGAACGAGATGACCAAAGTGACACAAGCTGATGCGACCCGGATGAACCGTCCGCAACCGAAAGCGGGCGTATTGGATATTGCACCTTATGTGCCTGGAAAATCCAAGGGATCCCACGGAACAACCCTGCACAAGCTCTCGTCCAATGAAACGCCGCTCGGCACCAGCGAGGCGGTGAAACACGTGATTGAGGAAGTTGCCCGAGCCCTGGAACTCTATCCAGACGGCGCGGCAACCGAACTGCGCAAGGCAATTGGTGAAGTCTATGGCCTGAACCCGGACCGGATTATCTGCGGCGCCGGTTCCGACGAAATTCTAAGCCTGCTCGCCTATTGTTATCTTGGTCCAGGCGATGAAGCGATTTACTCAGAGCACGGATTTCTGGTGTATGACATTGCGATCCGGGCTGCGGGTGCATCCCCTGTTGTGGCGCCCGAAAAGGATCTGACGACCGACGTCGACGCCATTCTTGAGCGGGTGACAGAGAAAACCAAGATGGTTTTCGTGGCCAATCCGAACAATCCGACCGGAACCTATCTGCCCTTTGAGGAGGTGAAGCGTCTCCACGAAGGATTACCCGCTCATGTGCTTCTGGTCCTGGATGCGGCCTATGGCGAATATGTGCGGCGGAATGATTACGAGAGTGGCCTCGCGCTTGCCGCGACGTCCGAAAACGTATTCATGACCCGGACCTTCTCCAAAATCTACGGCCTTGCCAATCTGCGTCTTGGTTGGGGTTTCGGTCCGGCACATGTTATCGATGCTCTGCACCGGATTCGTGGTCCTTTCAACACCTCCGGCGTTGCCATCGCGGCCGGAATTGCCGCGGTGAAAGACCGCCAGTTTGTGTCCGACTCCGTTGAACACAACGATGAGTGGTTGCCCTGGGTTACGGCGGAGTTGGAAAAGCTAGGCCTGACGGTAACGCCGAGTGTCGGAAATTTTGTGCTAGTGCATTTCCCGGACGAGGACGGCAAGCGGGCAAATGATGCGGATGCCTATCTTCTGGAGAGAGGCTGCGTGTTGCGGCTGGTTGCCAATTACGGCCTTCCCAACGCCCTTCGAATGACAATTGGTTCTGAAGATGCCAACCGCACGGTTGTTGCGCATCTGAAGGACTTTCTGGAACAAGCCTGAAGACAGATAAAAACATATGACCGGTGCCCCTCTCTTTGAGCGAATGGCCCTGATCGGGATCGGCCTGATCGGCTCTTCTATCGCCCAGGCCGCGCGTGAGCGCGGACTTGTGAAGGAAATTGCAATTTCCACCCGTTCCCCCGCGACCCTTCATCGGGCGGAAGAGCTGGGTCTTGGGGATACCTATGCGCTTGATGCGGCGGTTGCAGTCGAAGGCGCCGATCTTGTGATTCTGTGTGTACCGGTTGGTGCCAATGAAGCCGTCGCCAAATGGATTGCACCTGCCCTCAAGAAAGGTGCCATCCTGACCGATGTCGGTTCAACCAAGGGATCGGTGGTCGAGCATGTCGGTCCGCATGTTCCCCAGGGTGTCCATTTCATTCCGGGCCACCCGATTGCAGGTACAGAGCAATCCGGGCCGGATGCGGGGTTCCCGACCCTTTTCGATCACCGCTGGTGCATTTTGACGCCACCTGAGGATGTCGATCAAGCTGCGCTCGACAAGCTCACCGCCTTCTGGCAGGGATGCGGGTCGGACGTTGATCTGATGGAACCCAAGCACCACGATCTTGTACTGGCGATCGTGTCTCATCTGCCGCATCTGATTGCCTATAACATCGTTGGCACGGCGGATGATCTTGAAACGGTAACCAAATCGCAGGTGATCAAGTATTCCGCATCCGGTTTCCGTGACTTTACGCGTCTGGCGGCCTCCGATCCGACCATGTGGCGGGATGTGTGTCTGGCCAACAAGGAAGCTATCCTGGAAATGCTGGCGCGGTTTTCGGAAGACCTGTCGGCGCTTCAGCGCGCCATCCGCTGGGGCGATGGCCAGTTGCTGTCCGATCTTTTCACGCGGACGCGCGGCATCCGCCGATCAATCATCGAAGCCGGTCAGGAGACCGACGCACCGGATTTCGGCCGCCATGTCGCAGGTGGATCGGTCAGTTCGAACGATTGACAATAAATCCGGCTATGGCAGTCAGTGTCGCAGCTGAACTGCCATAGGTGCCCAAAAGCATCTCTGCGTCCCGGGACAGGCGCTCCAGTTCGTTCCGGGTTTTCTCAACACCCCAGAGACCGACCAAAGTCGCCTTTCCGGCTTCGGCGTCCTTGCCTGTCGCTTTGCCCATGTCTTCCGCACTCGCTTCGACATCCAGAAGATCGTCGGCGAGCTGAAAGGCAAGGCCGACGATTTCACCGAACCGAGTCAGACGATCCACATCGTCTTCACCCGCATTAGCTAAAATCGCGCCTGACCGGCAGGCATAGCGTAGCAATGCACCGGTTTTCATGGATTGCAGTTGACGAATTTCCTCTTCCGTCCGGTCGCGGTGTTCCGACAGAAGGTCAAGCATCTGACCACCCGCCATACCGCCGATCCCGGCGGCTCTGGAGAGCTCGCGTGACAAGCGAAGACGCACTGCCGGATCGGAGTGGACAGGGTCCTCGGCGATGATATCAAATGCGAGTGTCAGAAGCGCGTCCCCGGCCAGGATGCCGGTCGCCTCGTCAAAGGCCTTATGAACAGTTGGCTGGCCCCGGCGCAAGTCGTCGTCATCCATGGCGGGCAGGTCGTCGTGTACCAGCGAATAGCAATGAATGAGTTCAAGTGCGCATGCTGCCTGCTGCACGCCTTCGTCCGTCCGTCCGAACAGTCTGGCACATTCCAGAACCAGGATAGGGCGCAGGCGCTTGCCACCGTTGAGGGCACCGTGCCGCATGGCTGCCAGCAGACGGGGAGGCCGGACAGTTTCCTGCGCCAGCGTAGTATCGGTCAGGATGCGGTCCAGGTCCGTCTCGATACGACTGGCCTGCGCTGCCAGATGCTTTTTCAGATCAAGGGTCACTCTGTGCTCCGGGCCGGATGACAATATCTTTTCAAAGTTCGGGTTTCCCTGAAACCAATTCCCTGTATCGTCAAGACCGGAATTCAAAAAATTGTACTGTTTCGTCATTTCCCGGGGGCGTTGTCTGGCCCGTTAACTCAATTCCATTTCGGAGAATTGGCCCATGAAATTGCTGTCGAGCCTCCTCAAGTCCTTTATCAGGCGTGGCCGGATGCGCGTTTATGACGCTGGCGGGGCGCTGCATGAATTCGGCTCGGGAGAAGATGGCCCGACAGTGACGATCCGCCTGCATGACAGGAAACTGCACCGGTCGCTGTTTTTCAATCCGGAACTTGCCGCAGGTGAAGCCTATATGGACGGCACGCTGACTATGGAGGAAGGGTCGACGTGCTACGACTTCATGTTTCTTTTTTCCATCAATCGGGCACCACTCGGTGCGCATCCGGTGCAAGGGTTTTTGCGTAAAGGCTGGAAGGCGTTCAGGCGGCATCACCAGAAAAACAGCGTTGAGCGGGCCAAGAAGCAGGCGCGACACCACTATGATCTTTCAACCGAGCTCTATCGGCTGTTTCTCGATGAAGGGCTGAATTACAGCTGTGCGTATTATAGCGACCCGGATGAAAGCCTTGAAAGCGCGCAGGCAGCAAAGCTGACGCATCTGGTCGCGAAACTCGATCTTGAGCCTGATATGAAGGTTCTGGAAATCGGTGGGGGCTGGGGGTCGCTTGCCATTCGCATGGCAGAAGCTGGTGCCCGGGTCACGTCGCTCAACGTTTCGCCCGAACAGGTTAAAATCGCAGAGGAGCGTGTTCGCGCAGCGGGGCTTGAAGACCGGGTGAATTTCGTCCTGAAGGACTATCGTGAATTTGAAGGCGAGTTCGACCGGATCATCTCGGTCGGCATGATGGAGCATGTCGGGATCGGTCATCTGGATGACTATTTCGGCAAGATCCGGGCTTGCTTGAGTGCACGTGGCTATGCGGTCATTCACTCGATTGGCCGCATGACTCCACCCGGAACGACCGGGCCGTTCATCCGCAAGTATATTTTCCCCGGTGGTTATGTGCCGGCCCTGTCGGAAGTTTTTGCATCAACGGAACGACTTGGGTTATGGGTCTGCGACGCGGAAATCCTGCGCTTGCATTATTATTATACGATCCGCGACTGGAGGCAGAGGTTCGAAAGACAGCGGGAGGCGGCTCAGGAACTCTATGACGCGGCGTTTTGCCGAATGTGGGAGTTCTATCTTTGCGCCGTCGAGTTGGGGTTCCTGCACGGATCCAACATGGTGTTTCAACTGCTTCTGTCGAAGGAACGCGATGCGGTTCCCATCATTCGGGACTTCATCGTCGACAACGAACGGGAATTGAATGGCAAGAGTTAAGCCTGCAACGCGGAAGAAGCCGGAAAGTGGCAGGGCATCCCGTGGCAAGCACACATTCTGGCGGGGTGTACGCAAGCGGATTTTTCAGCTGTTGCTGGTCCTGATCCTTCTTCCCCCTATCCTGACGGTCATTTATTCCGTTGTTCCACCGGTCAGTACCCTGATGATCGGGCGCTATGTTCAGTTGCTTTGGGTCGATCGCCAATGGGTGCCTCTGGAAGACATCTCTCCCAACCTGATCAGATCGGTGATTACGTCGGAAGACAGTGGTTATTGCGAAAACAACGGTGTGGAGTGGGACGCGCTTCAGGATCAGGTGGAGGCGTTGAGCGACGGCGAGAGGCCACGTGGTGCAAGTACCATCACAATGCAGACGGCAAAGAACCTGTTCCTTTGGGGGG